>CAYJOZ010000075.1:0-7692 GCA_964371925.1 uncultured Treponemataceae bacterium
GTTCCTGTAACCCCTGCAAGGCTAAATGGTGTCATGTCATACATTTCACGAATAGTGCCTCTCGAATCAATGTAAGCTATTGTTAAAGCTGTTGGAGTATTTTTCATCCAAAAGTTCATAATTTGGTCACGATCAAACACAAAGAGCATGCCTGTACCTTCTGGTATATGTTCTCTTTCCATGTACCCAAAGTTTTTTTCTTCTTCTGTGCGTGCGATTTCTGTATCAAGTGTAATGGTGCTACCATCCGTTTTTGTAATTGTAAGCATTTTTTTTTCTAAGCCTTCATTTGCACAAGATATTGCTACAAAAGTTATAAGTATAAAAACTATTCCAACTGTTTTTTTCACTATTATAAATCTCCCAGAATATTTTCTCTTAAATCTTCCATAATTGTTTGGTCAATAATAGCCTTGTCTCGTATAGATTCAAACACTGCTTTATCAACATATTTAACACTTACGGGACGTTCTAGGCTCATAGTAATAGAATTACTTTCCCAAACAACTCTTTCAGGCGATAATGAAACATGTTCGCCGTACTTTTCTAAAAGTTCATTATAAACAGAAAAATAATCAATTCTTTCTGAGTTAAAGTTTATGATAATGGTATATAAAGTATCATTGTGGAATTGGAACCAACACCTTTCAAGCCATGTATCGCTCGATGTTTCAATTAATGTTTGATTTTCTGCAGGTAAAAATGATACATCCCGTTCGCCACGATAGTTAAAAATATAGTCAGCTTGTAACGCATCTTTGACATCTTCTATATTCATGCCGAGTCGAATCTCTCTATATCCATTTGGTAGGGACTCTTGACTATATGCACATAGGCTTAAAAATACTACACTTAGTGCAATAATAAAAAACTTTTTCATGTATTAAATATCGGCATGTGAAAATTAATAATTAAGGATTAATTCCTAATTCCTGATTCGCAATTCCTAATTATTTTTACTCATCTTTCATAATTTGGAATTAGGCATTCGTAATTATTTTAATGTTTTTGCTTCCTATAAAACTCTGAATCTTTTACTAAGCTTTGGCAATCTGAAACATAAATTTTGTTGTTTTTTAACTTAATTTGTGCATTTTTAATAAATTGCCCTAAAACTACTGCTTGTTGTTCTTTAGGAATACCGCACATATTTGCTAAGTCATATAGTGTTAAGTCAAACTGGTAGCTTGTACCCGGACCAGATGGTATACGATTTTTTTCCAGTTGCAAAGCTAACATATCTAGTAATCGGAACTGGGGGTCACGCAACTTGCTGTTTGTAAGCTGTCTTGACATTGACCATAATCTTTCGGCTAGTGTTGTTGTGAGACGGGCAATCAATTGAGGCTGAGTAGCAACCATTTGTACAAAGTTGCTTCTGTTCAATACCATAAGAGTACAGTCTTCGTGTGCAATTGCACTTGCAGATCTCGGCTTATTTTCTAAGAGAGCCATTTCACCAAAGAACTCACCTTTTTGGAGTACTGCTAAAATTACTTCATTTTCATTAACAACTTTCGATATTTTAACTTGCCCTGATTGAATAATATACATGTCGTTTCCTGACTGACATTCGGAGAAAATCATGGTATCTTTTGGATATACTCTCACCGTCTCTGAAGAAGATTCAAAGTATACTGCCTGTGAGCGAGCTTTTAGCGTAACAAAACGCTTTTTTGCCTTTTCAACATTTTCCCCATTTGGACACTCTTTCATGTATTGGTAGTATCCATACACTGCAAGATTGTTTTTTCCCATTTGCTCATAAAAAGCTGCAATAGAATACATTTGATCTGGAGAAGAAGCAAGAGTATCTTTGAGTGTAATTTGTGTTAGTAATTCGTTTACCGAGCGCATTTGTGTTGCAAAGGTACGAATAATTTTCATAGCAACAGGAGTATTCTTCGCAATAAGTCCTGGATATTGTTCTTTTCTTACAGAAATTGCTGCAATATCTGTCACTGCTATTGCAGTTTCGATTTGGCTATGAGATGCCATACAAGGAATTACCCCTACGAAATCTCCAGGGCCGTATGTTCCAATTGATTCACTCGAAGAGGAAGTAGTACGCACCGTACCGCTTTGTATAATGTAGAACCTATCGTTGTTAGAATTTCCTTCAACGAAGATGTATGAGTCTTTTCTGAAATTAACAAATGATAATTGTAACAACCTTAAGTCCTTTTTTTATCTATTTTTAAGTATAAAAGAGATGTGACGTTCTGTCAACAAAGCTTTTTAAAAATTACTTGAATTTTCCGATAAAAAGAATTTCGCATTCAAGTGTTTTACCTGTCGAAATCTGAACAACCTCTTGCGCGTGTTGAACAATCTCTTTGATATTATCGGCAGAAGCTGCTCCTAAATTTATAATTAAATTTCCATGCCAAGGTGCTATTTGCGCATTTCCGACCGTATATCCTTTTAAACCTGCCTCATCAATTATTTTCCCCGATGGCTTTCCAAAATCTCGGTTATTTTTAAAAACACTACCCGCAGATGGATGCGAAAAATGACCTTTATTTTTTCTATCCGAAATATAAAAATCGCATTTTTCTTGGATGCGCTCTTTGCATCCCCGGCTCACTTTGAATCTTCCTTCTAAAATAAGAAAAGAAGGGTTTATGCCTTGAAATGGTGATTTTTTGTAATCCCAATCTTGATGATTCATATTGTATGTTTTCGTTTCAGCATAATTATCTGAGGTAGAAAAGCGTACCGTTTGTATAACATCACTGATAGATACATCATAACAACGAGCATTCATATATAACGCTCCTCCAACCGTTCCAGGAAGGCCTGCAAAACTTTCTAGCCCTGTCAACTCATGTGAAATACAAAATTGAGTAAGCTCATCAATTGTTACTCCTGCACCGCACTGTAAAAGCAATGTGTCTTTCTCTTGAATCACCTTTATTGAATTCAATTTTTCTGTCGAAACAACGCAGCCATCTACGCCTAAATCGCTAACCACAAGATTAGAACCACCGCCAAGAATAAAAAATGGACAGTTATTTTGTTGCAGTTCTTGAAGTAATAAAATTACACTATCCTCGTTATCAGCAAGTGCAAAGGCCTCTGCATTCCCACCCACTTTAAATGTCGTGTGCTTCTTCATTGATTCCGCAAAAAGTATTTTACCTTGAAAATTCTTCAATTTCTTGATGTTTTTTAACATATTCTGTAGATTTATCATGTGAATTTTAGTATACTATAAGTAAGAAAAAATATAAAGCCATTATTTAGAAAAATTAGGAGTATTACGTGCCGTTACAACTTTACAACACCTTAGGTAGAAAAAAAGAAGATTTTATCCCAATAAAAGAAGGTATGTGTGGTTTTTATGGTTGTGGTCCAACTGTTTATAATTATGCTCACATTGGTAATTTAAGAGCCTATGTTTTTCTCGATACTTTAGACAGAGTTTTACGCTTTTTAGGCTATGAGATTAATCATGTAATGAATATTACTGATATAGGACATCTAACAGGTGATGCCGATGATGGTGAAGATAAAATGCTCAACACTGCAAAAGAAAGAGGTCAGTCTGTTTTAGAAGTTGCAGAGTTTTATACAAAAGCATTTTATAATGATATTGATAGACTTAATATTCGCCGACCAGATGTAGTATGTAAAGCAACGGATCACATCCCTGAAATGATAGCCCTCATTGAAAGGCTTGAAAAAAAAGGGCATACGTATATGGCAGGAGGAAATCTTTACTTTGATATTTCTACCTTTGCCGATTATGGTAAGCTTGCTAATATTAATCTCGATGACCTAAAAGCAGGCGCTAGAATTGACGTTGATGAAAATAAGCGAAATCCTTACGATTTCGTGTTATGGTTTACAAAAAGTAAGTTTGAAAATCAAGCACTTGTGTGGGATTCGCCATGGGGAGTAGGGTATCCAGGCTGGCACTTAGAATGTTCAGCTATGAGTATGAAATACCTTGGAGAATCATTCGATATTCATACTGGAGGAATCGATCACATTCCTATCCATCACACAAATGAAATTGCACAAAGTGAAGGGGCAACGGGCAAAAAGTGGGTAAACTATTGGCTTCATAACGAGTTTCTTGTAATGTCAAAAAACAAGTCAGGTTCGGGCGAAAAAATGTCAAAGTCTGCAGGTGGATTTTTAACACTGCAATCATTGGTAGACAAAGGATATGACCCACTTGATTACAGGTTTTTCTTACTTGGTGGGCACTATCGTAGTCAACTAGCTTTTTCTTGGGATGCTATGGATAGTGCAAAAAATGCGCGAAAAACATTAACGCAACGTTTAGAAAATGTACTTATACAAGCGATGAGCGATGGTTTACCTATTGATGATGCTAAAAAATGTGCAAAATCTGAATCTATTTCGGATTTTAATTCATATGAATATTCAGAATTAGCAAAAGAGTTTTTAAACACATTTCGCTCAGCTCTTGAAGATGATTTATCGGTTCCAAGAGCTTTGTCACAGTTACAAACGGCTGTAAAGAGTAAAGACATGAGTGCAACAGAAATTATTGCGCTTGTTTCACATATGGATTTTGCCTTAGGGCTAAAACTTGTAGAAAATGCTATAGAACGTTATGAAGAAAAGGCTTCTGCCGTTAAATCTTCAAGCGAAAGCACAGGGGATGCGGAAATTGATGCTCTTGTTTTGGAAAGAAATAATGCAAAAAAAGAGAAAAATTATTCCCGTTCAGATGAAATTCGTGATATACTTAAGGAGAGAGGAATTGTACTAACAGATACGCCTGATGGTACAACATGGTCACGCGTAGGAAATTAATTTTAATAAAATTAATTTTTTTTGTAACTTTTGGGAGCTTGCTTTGTTTGATACTCAGATATGTGTGGCAGAAGAAACTGACTTTAGAAAAGTTTATGATGCTAACATTGTTTTATTACTAAAAGTCGCTACACGAATTGTAAGTGATTCGGATGTTGCCGAGGATCTTGTGCATGATTCCTTGATAAAAATGCATGAGCGTAAGCTCGTGTTCCCTTCAATGGAAGATGTGAAGTATTGGTTATTACGTGTTGTGAAAAACGCCTCTTTGAATTATGTTAAACGAAAGAATCGTGAAAAACTAGCATATGAGAAGATAGTAAAGGCTGACCGTCATGAGATGGAAACAGGAGAAACAACTTTACTAAGGAATGACACACAACAACGAATAAAGGATTCATTGGAAAAACTTCCATTGAATTTAAAAATTGTGCTTATTTTAAGAGAATATGCCGAACTTAATTACAAAGAAATCGGCAAGATTTTAGACATTACGGAGGGAAATGTGAAGGTTCGAGTATTTAGAGCCAGAGAACAGTTAGCAAAGTTGATAGGAGATGAAGATGTCTACTTGCCAAAGTAATAATATCTGTTCATTATACATTGACAATGAACTATCTCAGTCCCAGCTGCATACATTTGAGGAACATCTAACGACCTGCACTGAGTGTACTAAAAAGATTGAGAAATTAAGAAATATTAGCAATAAGTTACATTCTATTAATGATTCACCCGATATAGAAGATGGATATAAAAGACTCAAGGCACGCTTAAGTTATAAAATGCATCTAGCACCTTATGGTTCTTCAAGAGATCCTTATTTTATTTTCAAGTTAACTCCTGTTTTGGCTGCTGCTGCAATTATCGCGGTATTCTTGCCTCTATTACATATTCATACCACCAATACTGAAAATACCCAAAATAATTTACCCGCTATTTCAAATACATTGTTGTTATCAAGTACGAATACAATGAGGATAGCACCTATACAAGAAAAGGGTATTATTGTCGATGAAGCAATTACTGCAACCCATATTAATTCTAATTCAGAATTTTTACGCTCTATTGTTATTGATCCAACAAAGTTTACAGAATTTGATGTGTTTAAGCCAGAAATACTTAAAGAGACCGACTCAATAGATATTATTATTTTTGATACTCCGGCGCTTGTTTTCCACGAGGTAGATAGCTTTGGCTTTTCACATCCGGTGTTTTTGTTACAGGAATAAAAACCTTGAGTTTACTATCTAAAATAAAATACTATTTTCTTAAGCACTCAATAATTCGATCTATTGCCGTATTTGGTTTGATCTTTGCAATTTTTTCTCTATTTGCTTTGTTTTTTTCACAAGATGATTCGTTACCAATAATTGAAGACATAAATCCAGCTGTTGGTGAGCCTGGGGATATTATGACGATTACGGGGAAGCACTTTGGCACAAAAGGTGTTGGTTCCCATGTTGATGTAGGTGGAGTGCAGCTCACAACCTCTTCATATTTGACATGGACCGAGACAGCAATAAAAGTTGTTTTGCCACATAATGTTCCTGACGGGCTAGTGTATGTAGAAACAAAGAATGGACGATCAAAGCCTAGTGTTTTTGCAAATAGGCAAACTATACCAGTTCCAATCGTTCAAAGCGTAGAGATGGCCATGCCTATTATTGAGTCAATTAATGCCGGTGGTAGTTCAATTGGTTCTGTAATAACTATCGATGGTGCAAATTTTGGAACAATACGTGAAGAATCTCAAGTGCTATTTGCTCTTCCTAGTACAACGCCAGGACAACGTGAGTATGTTTCTTGCTCCGAGTTTGATAAAGATTATCAATTCTGGAGTGATACTCAATTACAGGTGAGGATACCTGAAGGAGCTGTTACAGGGCAAGTGTATGTACAAACTTCACATGGTATAAGCTCTGGCCATGCAATTTCTGTTTTACAAAATACTGGGACTAAAAACTATACCGATTTGCGAACGTATACAGTAAATATAAATGCCGATGTAGCAGAAATAGAAGCGCAAGAACATGCAACCCTTACATTATTTATACCATATCCAATTACAAGTATATCTCAGCGCACTGTAAACGTGCTATCTTCGAATCCTAATGCGCAGATGACATACTCAAATAATTTTGTACACCAAATATCGCAAGAGTACTTTGCTCGAAATAAAATTACATTTGCACATTCAATGTCGGTTGGAGTTTATGGTATTACAACGAATGTGAATGCAAATGCTGTAAGGCAATATTCTGATAGTGTTAAAACATATTATAGTGAGTATTTGAAACCAGATAGTGTTGTTCCTTCTGATGATTCTACTCTTGTATCATTAGCTCAAGATATCGTTGGCCGGCAGGCAAATCCTTGGATTCGCGCGCAATTATTATATGATTGGATGAATGAAAATCTTGAAATAGAAAGTGAGTTACGAAGCGCAGATTCACCAGTAATAAATGCAATTAGTTCAAAATCTGTAGATGCTTATGAAGCAGCAATTATATACACTGCATTATTACGCGCCAGTGGAATCCCTGCAATACCAAATGCAGGAATTCTTGTAGATGCAAATTTGCAAACTCAAAATCATTGGTGGGTTGAATTTTATATAGAAGGTTTAGGATGGGTTCCTGCAGATCCAGCCTTGGGTGGTGGTATGCCATATGTTGCTTTTCAAGCACCGGAAAATATGCAAGAGTATTACTTTGGGAATCTTGATGCGCAACATATAACATTTTCTCGAGGTTGGGATAATATGAGTCAAACTCAAATCACTGGAAAAAAAGTATATCGACCTAAAACCTACGCTTTACAGGCGATTTGGGAAGAATCAACCGAAGGTATCATAAAATATAGCTCATACTGGCAAAATGCAATGGTAATAGGGGTATATTA
>CAYJOZ010000076.1:0-7691 GCA_964371925.1 uncultured Treponemataceae bacterium
GAATATTTACATGGATTGTTGGATTTTGGTTTTTTTCAAAGTTTGTACCTTGGGTATGGAGCGGAGCAAAGAAACTATGTAATTCATTAAAAAGAAAAATAAAATCAACAGTATAGGAATCTACCTTTCCAGTAAAAAAAAATATTAAGGAGCTTAATTATGACAAAGAAAGCAAAAACAGGAATTATTGTAGGATCTATTTTTTTTAGCCTTGGGCTGATTTTAGTAGTAGGGACAATTATAGCAGGCGTTAGACCACAAAATGTTAAATATCTTATAGCAAGCGCCCAAAACGATTTTCCTTTTGGAGAGGAGTCAATTGTATCAGAGGAACACATAAATTACCCTACAAAAGAAATTAAAGAACTCGATATTGATATTGATGTTGCACAAGTGTATATAGGTCCTGGGGAAAACTTTACTGTTCGCGCAGAAAATACTGAAGATATGTACATAAAAAGTGTTTTAGAGCGAGATGGAACACTTGAAATTAAAGATGAGCGCTATAAAGAATGGTATAACGTAAACCCTATAAAGCACCCTAAGGTATATATTACTATCCCTGAAGGAATGCGCTTTAACGCTGTTGATATTGAAACGGATGTAGGTGCAGTTGAAGCATTAGAAGCTCTTTTTTCAACAAAAAAACTTGATGTAAAAACCGATGTTGGGTTAATTGAACTCTCAGGTGTTACAAGTAGCGAAACAGAAGCAGAGGTATCTGTTGGCTCAATTGAACTACGCGGAACATTTACCGGAAACACAGAACTTACCTGTAAACTAGGTTCTATTAGCCTTTATTCAACAGGAAACATACAAGATTGGTCATACGAAAGTGAAACAAACCTAGGCTCTATTAGTGTAAATGACGATTCTATGACTGGGCTTGGCAAAAAAAGTTCTATGAATAAGCAAAGAAATCACCTCGACTTACAAAGTGATTTAGGAAACATAAAAGTGGTTATTGGAAACTAATTACTTTAAAACAATAAAAGCCAATACGTAGCACTACATATTGGCTTTTATGTTTCTATTTTACTCTCGCATACGGCACTTCGCCATCCTCTACTACATAACTTGCATTAGCAGGATGCAGATATACACAATACAGGTCAATATCATCATATTCTGCATAATAATATTGTGTTGACCCATCGGTAGGTGTAATATTGAGCTTGTACCCATATTTTTGTACATTATTACCATCCTCAAAAGCTTCTTTTGTCATGCTTAAGTTTCGATCTTGTATTCGAAGCATTTTTGAAAAAGTAAGATTTCCGTCAGTGTCGAATTCTCGTGCATATAATACATTTAATGTTAATTCTATTTGTACTTTTACCTCTACATCAACAACATCGGCACCAGAACCAATTTCTTTTGTTTCATCCTTTTCGTATGTGGCGTAAGCACCTTGCACAAAGTATTCTTCGCCTTGAAAAAACTCACAGCTTGCCATTAATCCTGTTATGGTTATTAGTACAATCAATCCTATTTTTTTCATATATATTCCTTATAAAATTATGTATTACTTTCCAACAGTCACAGAAAGTGTAAGTGGCTCTTCTATAAAGTTTGCAAAGGTAAACTCGCCCTCATAATGTTGCACTTGCTTACCATCGATAATTTCAGGTGTAAACACTAGGTCTGAACCTATTTGTACATGAATATTATCTGAAACTTTTAAGGATACACCAAGACCTAGTCCTGAAACAGGAACCCATCCAGAGTAGTTTCCGCCAGTAAGGGATGGGTCTTCATAATCATAGCTAGCATAAAACATCCCAAGAACTAAGCCTGTATGAAATGAAATTTTTTCTGGAATAATTTCCATAGTTAGTGCAGTTGGAATTGCTATATATAAATTGAAGGTATTTGCCATAGGTAAGGTAACGCCATCAAATGTTTTTCCTGGTTCAAGGAAATCTAAAGGATTTATTTGAACTTGTACAGTTGGCTCAATACCTGCTTTCGCAGAATCTGATATATCCCACGTTTTATGATACCAAACGGTAGTTTGAGAGCGAACAGGTGCGCCAGTAGTATCGGTTGCATTGTGTTCAGCTGGCCCATTTAGAGAAAAGAGAATCGATTGATTAAAACCAAATGTGTGTTCATTTGCATTTGTATATTCCGTTCGAACAATAAACTCAGGTTGAATATAGTCTAGGCGTAATCCACCACCCCAGTGAAGTGCAGGTGCAATAGTAAAACTTGCACGTAAAATACTGTCATTCAATGGTAATTTTACACCTCCGACAAATTCTTGCAAAGTAGAACCTTGCCCTGTGTTATAATTTTGATCAAAGTATTGAAACTTAAAAGACCACATATCATTAAAGCCAAGTAAAAAGTTAAGATCAAAATTGGTGGGCATTGTTGGCCAAGAACCATAGGTTGGGAAAAACCCAAAATAGGCACCTTGAAAATAGATATCATCATTGGTAATATCTTCAAAGTCTATTGCAAAACCTAACAAGTAACTATCGTCGGTGATACCATTGTAAATATCAAATGATTCTGGCTTATTTTCCATCCAATATAATGGATCATCAAATGTATCGTATTCGCTATCAAATACGCCAAATGTAGCAGTGTGCATTGCACTTTGCTTTGGAAATGTTAAATAGTCCTTTTGCGCTACAAGTGGTAAACAAATTAGCGATATTAGGATAATAACCATAATAATTTGTTTACTTTTAAAAATACTCAAAATTAGCCTCCTATGCTATTTAGAAATATAACTATTTTCTATGTACAGTGTAGGACATAATGTAAAAAAAAGCAAGCTTATTTACTCCATTTTAGTTTCCCACCCTAACTGAAATTGCTACAGGCTCATTGAAGAAATTGGTAAGCGTTAACTTATTGTCGTAATATGTTGGTTGCTGTCCATTCACAATTTCAGGCACAAATGCTAACTGAGAACCTATTTGAAAGTGTACATTTTCTGCAATGATCAATGATGCTCCAAGCCCAAATCCTGTTACCGGAATCCATCCATAATAGTTACCGCCCGTACCGGACTCGTCTACATAGCTGTAGTTTGCAAAGAACATACCTAAAAGCAACCCAGAATAAAAAGAAAACCTATCTGGCACAAGTTCAACTGTCAACGCAGTTGGAAGCCCTATAAAAAAATTTAAGGCTCCATCGCCCATAGGTATTGTTTCACCATCATATGTCTTCCCCACTTCTGGAAATTTTATAGGATTTATTTCTAATGAAAATACTGGTTCTATACCTGCTGTAACAATATTTGCAATTGTCCATGATTTATTGTAGCGAATTGTTGTTTGAGAGCGTGTTGGTGCCCCTGTAGGGTCAATACCGTTTTCTTTGTTAATCCAGTCAAGGGTAAATAACACTGATTGCTTGAAGCCAAATGTATGATCATTATTGGTGGTAAAATCTGCAGTAACAATAAACTCAGGTTGTATATAATCTAATTTCAACCCTCCGCTCCAATGCATAGCAGGTGCTATACTTATACTAGTACGCAGAATAGTATTATTTATTGGAATTTTAACCCCTCCAATAAACTCTGGTAAGATTGACCCCTGCCCTGTGTTATAGTTTTGATCAAAATATTGAAATTTAAAAGACCATGTATCATCAAAGCCAAGTAAGAAATTTAGGTCAAAATTAGTTAGCATAGTCGACCAATGACCGTATGTGGGAAATAAGCCGAAATACGCTCCTTGAAAATAGAGAGTGTTAAAATCGTAAGAAAAACCAAGTAAGTAGTTTTCTTCTGCTAGTCCATTATATATGTTAAATGTATTTTGTTTATGTTCCATCCAATATAAAGGGTCATCGAACGTATCATATTCGTTTATAAAAACATTGAAAGTAGCTGTACTCATTGCACTTTCTCTTGGAATCTGGAGATAATCGCGTTGTGCTATCAATTGAGCCGAAAAAAGAAACACGATAATACTTATAATACACGAACGAATAATTTTAAAATTAGCCATATTTTTCTCCTATAAAACTTCGCGTTAGAGGAACTCGACGGAAGCCTCGAGTTCACAGTTTTAAAAACAAGGCTTTTAAAACTGTAACTAATAAAATAACATTTTTCTTGCAATTATTAACATAATACTAATTTTGTACATTTGTTTATTATTGCATATTGTGAGAATAAAATCAAGTACCCAAATAATCTATGTAAAACAGTATGTTTTAGGTTCGCTTGTATTATTATGAATTACATGCTACTATGGCTTTATGTCAGAAATAGTAACAAAGGCAGTATCATTTATAATACTAATTGCATTAGGATATATATTAAAAAAATGTGGTATATTACAAAAAGAAGATCGGCACTCTATACTTAACCTTGTATTTTATATTACGCTTCCTTGTATACTTATCTCTAGTTTTAAAACATTTGAGTATTCAAGTTCGCTCATTATCCCTCTTCTCATTGGTATAGCAGCAAATTTTATTGTTCTTGGTTTTGGATATGTCGCAAGCATCAAATCTAAGCTTTCTTTTCGTAAATCTAGCATGATGGTTCCTACCGGTTTTGCCATAGGAACCTTTACTATTCCATTTGCGTCTACATTCTTAGGACCTGAAAGTTTGATAATAATTGCAATATTTGATATGGGACAGGCGTTTATGGGGCTAGGAGGCACATACACAGCAGTAGCAAACATTACCGGCTTTTCATCTACCATACGATTTCGAGACATTGTAATAAAGCTTTTTTCATCACCACCGTTTGCTACATATCTTATTATGCTCGGGATTAATGTACTAGGTTTTACCCTTCCGGAAAAAATATATGTATTTACAGATTTAGCCGGTTCCACAACGTCCTTTTTAGTTATGATTGTTATAGGGCTCATGTTGGAAATTAATATTACAAAAGAAAGTATGGCAGAAGTGGTAAAATTATTAGCAATCCGCTACGCAGCAACCATTGCAATGGCAGTTACAATTTTTTATATCGTTCCGCTACAAATAGAGTTTAGACTTGCATTGGTAATTTGTATGTTTTCACCACCCTCTGCAAGCTCTGTTATTTTTTCTCAAAAGCTCGGTTGCAACCCAATAGTAATAAGCGCAGTACAGTCTATTACTATTCCAATAAGCTTATTGCTTAGCTGCCTTTTAATCTTACTGTCACAAAGTTTTACGTAGGTTGGATTGTGCTTAAAAAGGAGTCTAAGCCTTCTGTAACATCATTATACGTAACGTCAAACAATCCAGTATAATAAGGGTCAGCAATATCTCTTTTTAAACCAGTATACTGTAAAAGAAGATGTACTTTATGTGCATGCTCACTCCCAATAATTCGCTTTATATCTTGAATATTTTTACCATCCATTCCTATCAAGTAATCAAAATATTCTCCGTCTTTTTTTGTTAATTGAATTGAGCGTTTTTTTGAATAGTCAATATGTAGTGTATCTAGAACTCGAGCTGTACCATGATACACCCTACTACCAACCATAGCTCCAGTTCCGCGAGACTCGACAACAAACAAATCATCAATGCCTTTTTCTTCAAGCATTTTCTTAAATACAAATTCTGCCATAGTCGAGCGACAAATATTCCCTAAACATATAAATGCAACTTTAATCATAGGTATAGTATAGATTATTTTCCACTTTATGAAAAGATAGTACTTCTCTTATGATTATAAAATGCAGCTTAATTATTTACAGTATTTTTACATATTTTTCCCACAAAAGACATAAATTATAGTATAATATAGTGACATTCTTAGAGACTTTACGACAGGAGGAAATAACATGGAGCAAAAACTAAGAGACAAAATTAATCAATACTGCACAATTGCAAACCAACACAATATAATCGACACAGAATTGTACACAAAATACGAAGTTAAACGTGGACTTAGGGATATAAGTGGGAAAGGTGTACTTGCAGGTCTTACCGAAATATCTGAAATTATTGCCTATATCATGGAAGAAGGAGATTTAATTCCATGCGAAGGTAAGCTTTTCTATCGAGGCATAAATATAGAAGAACTGGTAAAAGGATTTATAGACGAAAAACGATTTGGTTTTGAAGAAACAACATACCTTTTACTTTTTGGCGAATTACCTACAAACGATCAATTGCAAGAGTTTAAGGAAATTCTATCGGACTGCATGAAACTTCCTGATGAATTTCTTAGAAGCACTATTATGAGCACTCCCGGTAAAGATATGATGAACATGATTGCCAGAAGTATTTTAACACTCTATACATATGACGATGATCCAGACAATACGAACTTAGAAAATGTTATGTTCCAATGCTTACGGCTCATTGCACAGTTTCCTTCACTTGTAGTGTATTCATACCAAGCGTATGCATATCATTATAAAAATGAAAGCCTTGTAATTCACCCACCTTTACCCGAACTATCTATGGCAGAAAACATTTTACACATGCTTAGAAGTGACAGTAAGTATACTGAATTAGAGGCAAAAATTTTAGACCTATGTCTAGTACTACATGCAGAACACGGAGGGGGAAACAACTCTACGTTTACAAACCATGTTGTAACATCTTCAGGAACAGATACGTATTCATCAATGGTTGCATCACTTTCTTCGCTAAAAGGTCCAAAACACGGCGGGGCAAATGTTAAAGTGATGGCTATGTTTGATAATATAAAAGAAAATGTAAAAGATTGGACAAACGAAGATGAAATAGAAAAGTATGTTGAAAAGCTTGTCGATAAACAGGCTTTCGATAAATCTGGACTCGTTTATGGTATTGGACATGCTGTATATTCTTTATCAGACCCCCGAGCAACAACTCTAAAAGCATGGGTTGAAGAACTAGCAAAACAAAAAGGCTATGATAAGGAGTTTGCACTGTATTCTGCAGTTGAACGACTAGCACCAAAAGTAATAGGCGAAAAACGTAGAATGTACAAAGGGGTAAGTGCTAATGTAGACTTTTATTCAGGCCTTATCTATAGCATGCTTGACCTTCCGCCTGAAACATATACTCCATTATTTGCAGCAGCTCGCATTACAGGTTGGTCAGCACATAGATTAGAAGAACTTGTAAACGGCGGAAAAATTATTCGCCCAGCCTATAAATCTGTTATGGCACACAGAGATTATGTTGCAATGGATAAACGTTAAAACACCAGTCGTAAAAGTTCCCACTAGGAACTTTTGCGGCTTTACTCTCAGTTAATCGTCTTATCGTGTTTCATTTAAATCCCAATCGTAGTCTATCCATCTTACTTTTAAACCAGTTAAGCTTTTACCTGAATATTGTTCTGCGAAACGTGTTACTGAATCAAAATCTTTTCCGTACCACTTAAAAATAGATGAAAGATACACTGTATTTTCTTCCCTATCTATTTTCATTCCGGCATCACTACGTAAATAGAGCCTTGACTGAGTACCCATTTGCTCTAAGAGTTTTTCTCCAATATACGCTTCATCTAATAATGGCGGACACCCTTTTGCAGCGCATACTAATACCATATGAATCCTCGGCTCATCATAATCGACTCGAATAATGTCATGTTCGAGATTATCAAGTGTTATCATCTCACCAAAAAGATTTACCACCTTTTGTTTCCAAGGATTAGAAAACAACCCTCCGATATCCTTAATTGATTTTACAGGGTAATTATCAATAATAAGCTGTAGTGTTTCTGCATTATAAAGATTTATTAAAAATGCTAACCTATCATTTTCAGACCAAGA
>CAYJOZ010000077.1:0-7655 GCA_964371925.1 uncultured Treponemataceae bacterium
ATTTTTTATTCCTTGAATCATTGTTAATGCAGAACCTGCAATAACATCATTATCAGTTTTATGAAAACTGCCTTCTTTAAACACTACTGACTCTCCATTTGCACTAAGAGAATCTCCCGTGCAAAGCGTCGGAGTTAATGCATCAGTAACAAGTACAATTTTTTCTAAAGGTTTATCTCGAGCAAGCAACTTAATTAAGTCAGGATGAATGTGGACTCCATCGGCAACAATTTCGCACGACATTTCCGGATGAATAAGTATTGCGCCAACAGCGCCAGGGTTTCGGTGATGCATCTGGCTCATGGCATTGTACAAGTGTGTTGAATGTAAAATACCTGCTTGCATTCCTTCTACCATGTTTTCATAGTTCGCATCTGTATGGCCTGCTTGCAAAACAATACCCTTTTGAAGACAAGATAAAGCAAGATAGCGCATTTTTTTCAATTCCGGAGCTACGGTCATATTTACGATACGACCTTGTGATGCCTCCCACAATCTCTCCATAAGGTCTAAATCAACTTCTTTAACAGTTTCAGGACGCTGAGCCCCGAGTTTGTTAGAAGAAAAAAATGGCCCTTCTAGGTGAATACCCATTATTTTTGCGCCTTCTTCTTTTCCCATTGCGGCTACAATAGCTTTGATATTTTTCATCATTTGCTCTTCAGAAGAAGGGTACATTGTCGGATTAAAGCCTGTAACACCGTATTGCACTAAGTCTTTTGACATTTGAAGCATCGCCTCTGTGGTACAATTATCGGTCCCACTGCCCATAAAGCCATGAATATGAGTATCGATAAAACCAGGAGAAATAAAAGCTCCTTTTACATCAATCAGCCTAACCGATGAATTAAAAGTTCGTTTTTCAAAACGTCTTTCAGAAAAAACTTCACTAATCATTCCATCTTGAATAAGCACGGCACATTTTTCCATTTGAGAAAAACCTGTAAGAACAGTACCGTTATGTAAGCATATTTGCATGTTAGTCCACCTTTCTGAGCTGAATAGGCTTTTCAGAAAAGCTTATTCAGCCATATAAAAATTGTACAGCACTTAGTTATTAAAGTAAAGTAATAAAACTAGTCTTTTTCAACAATGACGGCATTTTTCTTTGGAATAAAAAGGTTCAACATAATTCCAACAAGAGTAGCAAGCGCAACACTTCCTAATGAAAACTTAAAATCAGAACCAATGTTAAACTGAAGCATTCCTCCACCAATACCAATAACCATTACAACAGATGATATTGTAAGGTTTCTCTTATCTTTATAACAAACTCCACTTTCAACAATTGTTCGAAGACCACTTGAAGCTATTAATCCATAAAGCAGCATTGAAATGCCCCCCATTACTGGCCCTGGAATAGTTTGAATAATTGCTCCAAATTTTTGGATAAATGATAAAAGCACAGCGAAAACTGCAGCACCACCAATTACCCATACGCTATATACTTTTGTTATGGCCATAACACCAATATTTTCCCCATAAGTAGTATTTGGAGGTCCTCCCCAAAGTGATGCCCATGTTGTTGCAAGGCCATCTCCAATTAGTGTTCTATGCAAACCAGGATCTTTATAGATATCTCGCCCTACAACTTTAGAAGTAATAAGCGTATCACCAAGATGCTCACAAATAGTAGCTAGTGATACAATAAGAAACGTAAGAATTGGAACAAAGCTAAACTTAGGAAGGGCAAAAGTTGGTAAACCAAACCATGAGGCTTCTTTTATTACGGTAAAATCAATAAGGTCATATGCGGGGAAAAAGGCTCCCATAACAAGCGTAAATACATAACCGCCTACTAGACCAATGAGGATTGAAATTGTACTAAAAAACCCTTTTAGAAATATACTAGAAATAACAGCAATAGCTAAAGTTACCGCTGCAATTGATAAATACACAAGCGAATATACGCCATTAGAATCATACATAGCAGAAGCCATTGCTGTTGGAGCAAGATTCAAACCAATAACAATTATAACAGAACCTATTACAACAGGTGGAAGTGCTTTATCAAGCCAAGAAGTGCCTGAAACTTTTACAATACTTGCCACTATCATATAAAAAATACCGGTACAAAATGCACCCCCTAAGGCATATGCCATACCGTACGTACTAGATATTCCAATCAGTGCTGGAATAAATGCAAACGATGA
Organism: uncultured Treponemataceae bacterium; assembly: GCA_964371925.1. GTDB lineage: Bacteria > Spirochaetota > Spirochaetia > Treponematales > Treponemataceae > CAYJFX01. The sequence continues at coordinate 2,154 of CAYJOZ010000077.1, forward strand.
TCCCAAGAAAGCTGGAACTTTTGCACCTGTTACGACAATATACAACAATGTTCCAGTTCCTGCAGTGAATAACGCTGTTGAAGGACTTAACCCTGTTAATAACGGAACAAGAATGGTTGCCCCAAACATAGCAAAAACATGTTGAAAACTCAAAGGTATCCAACGTCCTAATCGTGGGCGATCTGATGGCCCTAAATACTCATGTGTACTCACTGTACCCTCCAAAGTTATTAATTATGCACCACTACAATGCATGTATTACATAATAAAAAAGCATCCAAAATACATGGGATGCTATTATTTCATATGCACAGATAAAGAAACAAATTTATGATTTTTAAACAATGCTTTTTCAACACCAAAAAAATCAATGGAAAACCTATCCTGCTCTCCCGGAAAGGCAACAATAGCAAAGCTCGGTGGCAAGCTTGACCTTGGGCTTGAACAGCTTCCAGGATTTAGAATAAGCGTACCACCTCTTTCTTCCCAATATGTTTTATGTGTGTGCCCAAAAAAAACCATATCAGCATCTACAGCATGCGCTGCAGCAAGCAATGTATCCGTTCCCATAGCTACAGCATAGCGATCGCCGTGTGTAACGAACACACCCCTTCCTGCTACGGTGCAACATACTTTAGTTAACAAGGAAAAATTTACAAACACGCTTTCATTTGCATTATCTTCGCTTTTTAGCGTTATAGGATACCTTTCGCCATCACCGTTTCCTTTAACGGGTACTATAACGGGAGGTAATAGCTTCTTTAATTTTTCATCACCCCAAGCTTCTTCTATAAAAGCAAGTAAATCACAAAAACCATCCCCGCAATAAATTAAAGCATCAACATCATTACCGAATTTTAAAACTATATCCTTTACAATATCTAAATCGCCGTGACTATCGCCCAAAACAAGCAGGCGTGCACTTTCTTTTTGCTCCAGCTCAGCAATATCTTCCTTTGAACCAATAAGTGTAGATTGCTGCTGTATCAACGCATTCATGTATTCTCCTACTATTGCACCTTTGACTAACTAAACATTTAACTAGTCATTCTGCTGAAGCACAAAATGATTTTCAGCCCTTAAACCGGTCTGCGGATCTATGTATACTAAAAAGCTGCAATCCGTTTTTTTTGCATATTCAGAACGCAATGCAGGTATTATTAACCCCGTTTTGTTTACCTTTTCCCAATCTAAGCCAGCATTAATTAGCGGAGAAATTACATCAAAGGTATTGCCTGGGTACGATAAATCTATTTCTCCAAGCGTTTCATACCCTTCCTGCTGCACTGCTTGATTTATGCTATAATCTATGGTCAATGTTGAACCAGCTTCGGTTCCTAAAATATCATCTTGAGAAAAAACTGAAAAAATTTGTATGTCTTTATCTAAATCTTGTATTCGCGCAAGAGCGAAGTGAGTTGCATCAGGAGCACCCAATGTAACAATTGCAGAAATTTTTGAAAAATCATTTGAAGGAGAAATTTCCAACAAAACATCTTCTATATTATCGGGTAATAAACTTATTCGCTCATACCCAAATGATATAAAATCATCGGGATAAACAAAAGGAATAATAATCCCCCCATTTTCTGCAAAGCCATACCGATCGGAGAGCTGAGATAAAAGCAAATCTTTGTTACTTCCTTCATTATACCCATAACCTAGCAAAACCACTACATAGTCATCTTTTTCATTCGAATACGTTTCTAAGTTAGGTAGAAGAGAATCAGTTGCAGCTGCAATGTTTCTATCGACACTCTTTTCATCATTATTTGTATCAATTTTTGCACATCCAAAAAGAAGCAGTATGAGTATAAACACTTTTACAGCAAAACACAGCGATTTCATATACTATATTCTATCAAAAAATCTATATAGTGAAAAGTAGTTTATCAGAAAAAAATACTTGCTAAGAAGAAGTTTTTATGGTATTGTTTGTTTGTGAATATACTATTAATAATTTTCCAATTAGTTGGAAGCCTTGGGCTTTTATTGTATGGCATGAACATGTTAAGTGATGGTATACAAAAAAGTGCAGGAAGAACTCTAAATAAAATTTTAGGGTTTATGACAAGCAATCGTTTCATGGCAGTGCTTACTGGGTTAATTATTACTATGATTGTGCAATCTTCCAGTGCAACAACAGTTATGGTTGTATCATTCGTAAATGCTGGCTTAATGACCTTAACGCAATCTGTTGGTGTTATTTTTGGTGCTAACATTGGTACAACCGTCACTGCATGGATTGTTACTCTTGTTGGATTCAAATTTAAAATATCGCTTTTTGCAATTCCTATTTTCGGAATAGGATATATTGTAAGCCATGTAAAAGCAATCAGAAAAGAAAGCCTTGGCGAAACTCTCATGGGATTTGGCTTACTTTTTTTAGGATTAGATCTACTTTCTGGCGCAATTCCATCGTTTGGTGCTGACAGTGTAGGATTCCTTAACTCGCTACAAAACAATGGTGCATTAAGTATAGTTATTGGTGTCGTTGCAGGTTTAGTAATTACTGTTTTACTGCATTCATCTAGTGCATCTACTGCTGTTATTTTAACTATGGCAGCTGCAGGTATTCTCGAGTGGGAATTTTCTGCAACTATGATTTTAGGAAGCAATATTGGTACAACTATCGATGCAGCCCTAGCCTCAATAGGAACAAGAGTAAATGCTCGGCGAGCCGCACTGGTACACGTTTTATTTAATCTAACAGGTACATTAATTGCAATCATTTTACTTCATCCACTGTTAGCGCTTGTTGATATAATTACACCTGGTAATGTCTCAGAGTCAATGACTTCACACATTGCTATGCTTCATACAGTTTTCAACGCTCTAAACACATTACTATTTCTACCCTTTGTAAATCAAATTGCAGCATTAACTGAAAAAGTTATTAAAGCAGATGAAAATGAAATTCTAGAAAAATATACATTTCCATTTATCTCTTCTGGATCTAAAGATACACTTGAACCTCACCTAGTTCAAGCACAAGCTGAAATAGCACATATGATTTCTGTTGCAACTAAGATGTTTTCTCGCACAAAAATTGGCTTCATAAATCGAAAAGAACGCTTTATTACAGATCACTTTGATTATATTAAAGCTCGTGAAGATTATGCAGATCAAATGCAAGAAGAACTTTCATCTTACTTAATTCAATGCTCAGCTTTACCTACAACTGAAAAACAGCGAAAAACAATTATGGTAATGGAAAAAATAATAGATGAAATAGAAATTATTACTGACCAATGCCTAAGTCTTTCTTTGCAAATTAAAAAAAGCATCGAAAAGAAAATGAAATTTAGTAACGAAGAGATGACGCAATTAAGTCCGTATGTAGGATTAGTACAAGAATTGCTCGACTTTGCAAGTGGCCATTTGTCTACTCCGCTCTCGAGAGAAGAAGTTTTACAGGCAGAAAAAATTGAAGAGCAAATAGATGCCCTAAGAACAAAACTTAAAAAAACTGCACGAAAAAGACTTGAGTCAGGAGCAAATGTAAAAGCAGAATTGTTATACATTGATATGATTCGCACAATCGAAAAAATTGGTGATCACGCTTTTGCAATTACTGAAAATCTATTCCAATTAGATGTAGCTAATTCTTAAAACAAAAAAGGCTGTATTAAAAGTACTCATGTTAGAACTTTTAATACAGCCTTTTTATAAAATCAATTTAACTTATAAACTGTTTTCTTCAGAAACAGCAGTTTCAGCTCCAATGTTATCAGTCACTTCATCTTCTCTTTCTTTTTTATGTGCAAAGCTCACTGTTAGCTTTCTATTTCTATAGTCACTTCCATTTATCAATGAAATAATATTCTCTGCATCTTCGATATACACTTGAACAAATGAGTAATTGTCAAGAATCTTAATATCACCTATTCGCTCTCTATCTATTGAAGCTCGCTGTGTAATAAGCCCAATAATGTCTCGTGCATAAACGCCTCTATTTCTACCCATTCCAATAAAGATAGTAACTGCTTTATCCTCGTCGATTGTTATACGAGGAGCGCTCTCGCGTTCAGGGCGAGGTGTTGAGTTTCTTTCAGGTTTAGCATATACTTCTGTTTTTGTTTCTCGTCGTGAATTTTTCTCAAATCGTCCGCCTTTTGAAAATCGGCGAGAATTTCCTGAAAGTGAAAAACCACTTGCAGTCATTTCTTTTGCTAGAAAAGCGGCTACATACGTGCGCAATGTAAACGGTACATTTTTCTTAAATAATTTTTTAAATTCACTGATTACGATTGGGTCTTCTTCCGACCGTACTCTTTCCACTGCCTGTGTTAGCAGCTCTTGAAACTGTTCCTCCAAACTGGAACGGTTGCTTTGCATTGACATGCTCTTCCTCCAAATTCACTTATAGTGTTTCATTAAGGTCTACTGTAAAACCAATAGCGTTTTTCTTAAAACCACTACGCAGTAAAACCTTCGTAAAAGTTTTTGGTATGAACATTTCGGGTATAATAACAATGTGTACGTTACGTTTTTTTAATTCTTGCAAACAAATCATAAAAAGTTCTTTTCCTATTCCCAAGCCACGCCAAGCAGGTAAAATATAAAAAAGAGTTACTACAACAGTATGTTTTGCAGGAACAGGAACAGGAGAAACAGAAATTACACCAGTAAAATCTCCAGCAATATTTGCACAGCAATATGTTACCTTCTCTGTTTTGAGCTGAGCCTTGCATGATTGCCATAATACCGTTGCAGCAATACCTAACTCGCCCTCATAAGAGTTCTTTAGAGTTTGTAAAAGCATTTTTTCAGCTTGTTGCACATGTTCTAAATCTAAGTCTTCATCACATTCTCGGAAAATAAAATCGTCAAATACAAGATTTTCGGTTTCTTCAGGCTCGCCTTCTATCCTCTCTAATCCCCACAAATCTCGTAAAACGTTATACCATCCGAAAACTTTCTCTTTAAAAACTCTCTGTTTAAACGTAAACCATTGTTTTTCCACTTCAGGGTAGTCTTTCAAGGTATTTTTAAAATTACGAAAAACCCCTTTACCTGCAAAAAGAACTTCGTTTAGAGATTCCTTTGCAAGTGGTGAATGAAGTGTAGCCACGAAAAGTTCCATCACCTTAAAACCGTCCATAGAAGTCCACTCGGGAATACTATAATAACGGTCAGTATCGTTTTCCGCTTCGATATCTAATTCCACAACCTCTTTTTGTTCTGAATCAAAAACATTATTTTCTTTTTGATTTTCCATTGCAAATATGAGACTGTTAATAACATCATCGCTTAATTCAAACTGCATACTCAAAAAGGAGTATATCATAAAGCCAAAAAAAATGCAAAGGGGATAAGAAGAAATTCTTTCACTTTACAGATATCATTAAATAGTAATTCCTCTTCTAAATGCCCAAAATCGCATTTTATTCAGAATCGTCGAGAGTTGGCTCACTACAATTGGTAATGGTTATTATTAAAATTCACTTGGTTTTCTTGAAATATAGGAGCCTTTATTTTCTTTCAAAACCTTACCGTTTT
>CAYJOZ010000078.1:0-7253 GCA_964371925.1 uncultured Treponemataceae bacterium
CGGGATTAAATGTTTTTGTTATATTTGTAAGTTTAAGCATTTGATCCTCCATTGTCATTTATAGAAGTTTGCACCTTCTTTCTAGGCATTGCTGCTTGAATTACAGGTACTGAAAGAGCAAGAGCTACAATGACAGCGGTTAATAATTTTAAGTCTGTTGACTTCAAGCCAAGCTGCAATACTACCGCAATAATAATTCTATAAACAATTGAACCTAAGACTAGGTTTGCAAGCATTCTTCCAAATGAATATTTTTTGCCAAAAATCACTTCGCCTATAATTATAGAAGCTAAACCTACAACAATGGTTCCTGTTCCCATTCCCACATCGGCATACCCCTGACTTTGTGCAACTAGTCCACCAGAAAGTGCCACAAGTGCATTTGACAAAGAAAGTCCAATAAGTTTCATGCTATCTGTATCAATGCCTTGAGCGCGAACCATCTTTGGATTACTTCCAGTTGCACGTATAGAACAGCCAATTTCGGTTCCAAAAAACCAATATAAGGCACAAATAATTATTATTGAAATTACTATACCAATAACTAATGATGACAAAGTTCTGTCAAAGCCAAAAAAACCTGATATTTGTGACATAAGTGTATCAATTCCGAGAAGTGGAATATTAGCTTTTCCCATCACTCGAATATTAATCGAATATAAACCAATCATACTTAAAATACCAGCAAGAATTCCAGGAATTTTAAGTTTGGTATTTAGGAGTCCTGTAGCAATGCCAGCCAAACCACCTGCAATAAATGCTACTAGCAAGGATAGTAAAGGATTAATGCCTGAAGCAATCATAACTGCCGAAACAGCCCCACCAAGAGCAAAACTACCATCTACTGTGAGATCTGGAAAGTCTAAAAGACGAAATGTAATAAATACACCAAGGGTCATTATGCCCCATAGCACACCTTGCGAAGCTGCGCCTTCAATTGCAAGTAAAAATCCCATACAAAAGTCCTTTAAAAAAAGATAGAGTGCTTGTACACAAAAGACACAAGCACTTAAAAGTATAATTCCTTAGATGTACCCTCTACAAAGACTAAACAAATCTGCGTAATCGGCGTAATTCTTGCGGATTATAATTTCTTATAAATCAGAAGGTATTGTAATACCAATTGCATCAGCAAAAGCTTCATTAATTACGAGCTCACCTGATGATAGGTATTCAATTGGCATTTCAGCTGGGTTTGCTCCATCTTTTAAGATTCTAACTGCTTGAGCACCAGTTTGCATACCAAGGTTATAGTAGTTAATACCGTATGTTGCAAGACCACCAGTCATAGTCATACCTTCTTCACCACAAATAACAGGTATTTTTGCTTCCATTGCTACCATACCTACTGTTGCCATACCTGCTGCAATTAAGTTATCAGTTGGGCTATAAATTGCATCTACTTTTCCAACTAAGCTTTGTGTAACTTGTTGAATTTCATTTGAATTTGAAACAGTTGCATCAATATAATCTAAGCCTAGTTCATCCAAGGCTTTTTTTGCAAGTTCAATTTGGAAAATTGAGTTTTGTTCACTTGATGTATATAAAAGTCCAACAGTTTTTGCATTAGGTACTAGGTCTACCAAAAGTTCCATTTGTGCAGCAACAGGTGTAAGATCAGAAGTACCTGAAACATTTCTTCCTGGCATTTCATTAGATTCTACAAGCTTTGCAGATTCAGGATCTGTTACTGCTGTTACTAAAATTGGAATTGAATCTGTTAAATTTGCAACTGCTTGAGCTGCAGGAGTAGCAATTGCTAAAATTAAATCTACATCATCGTTTACAAACTTTTGTGCAATAGTAACACAGTTTGCTTGTTCTCCCTGTGCGTTTTGATAGTCAATAGTGATGTTTTCACCATCAACATACCCTGCTTCAGCTAACCCGGCAACAAAACCTTCGTAAGCTTGGTCTAATGCTACGTGCTCAATAAGCTGTAGAACACCAATTTTTAATTTTCCATCATCTTTTGATCCACCTGCAAATACTAAGCAAGGGATAAGTAGAAGTAATACAATAATACTTTTTTTCATATGTGCATCCTTATTCTTTTTTTTTGTTAATTATTTATTAACTTTTTAAGTATACACAAAGAACAACGAATAATCAAGCAACTTTATGTAGAAACGCAAAAGATTATTGAATAATTATGCAATTTTTTAGCTATTCTTACATCCAATAACTAGGCGTATTTTATAAAGTTGCAGAAAAAAACATGGGCTTCACAAAACATTGCATACATAAAATCTGGTAAGTCTACTCTATATATAGAAACAACCTATGCGCACAATATATTTTCACATAATTGGTGAAAAAAGTCGACAAAAGCCCCACCACCCTCGCTGAAAAATATTTCTTGTATTAAACCAATCAAGAGAGTGCTTTTCACACACTGCTTGGTCATCAAGAAAAATTGTCTCGTAGTCTCTTGAAAAAACCTCATCATAAAAAAATATATTTGTTTCGAAATGAAGATCAAAGCTTCTTGAATCAATATTACAAGTACCAAGTGTTACAATCTTACCATCTACTATTATTACTTTTGAGTGTATAAAACCTGGATACTTATAAAACGCAATACCCAGTGGAATCATTTCTCGAATATAATCAAAGGCTGCGGCTCTAACATAAAATTTATCCCATCTGCCTGGAACCATAATTCGAACATCAACTCCTGAAAGAGAGGCAATTTTTAAAGCAGAAAAGAATGATTCATCGGGTGTAAAATAAGGAGTTTGAATGTATATCTTTTCTTTTGCGCTCATAATCATACGTATCATAGCATCTTTTATTTCAGTTCTCTGTTGGTTATCGGGTCCTGAGGAAACAACTTGTGTTGGAATATGTGAATCACCGGTAACATCATTTTTTAATGATTGTAGAATGCGTCTATTTAATGCGGCAATATCAGGGATATATGTTTTATTGGCTTTCCCTAGTTTTATTTGTGTTCTTTTTCCGTAAGAAACAGCATACCAGTCTACTAAAAAATTTGTCAAAAGCTCATACACACAATTACCCGTTAGTCGCACATGTGTATCACGCCACAAGTACCCTTTACGCCCCTCATATTCATCTCCAACATTAAAGCCGCCTGTATACGCAATTTTATTGTCGATAATCACAAGTTTTCGATGGTTCCTAAAATTTATTGAAAAAAGATTCCCTCTTCTAACTGGAAAAAATGGAAGGCTCACTCCCCCTGCCTTATCTAGCCTCTTAAAAAAACCTCTTGTTGCTCTAATGCATCCAAAGTCATCATAAAGAAGTTTTACTTCAACACCTTCGTTCGCTTTTTTACATAGAAGGTTCATAAACTCATTACCAATTTTATCGTTACGTATAATAAAATATTGAATAAAAATATGATGTTGCGCTTTTTCAATATCTTCAAACAAAGACTTGAATTTATCTTTTCCCCATAAAAATATTTTTAAAGAACTCGAAAATGTCATCAGGGTCTGCGCATATCTCAAATTCATATCAATCAATGGAGCATATTCATTCACAACTCTATTTGGAAGCTTTCCTGCTTGATTATGAAAAAACTCTTGTTGCTTTTCCATAACTTGAGCACTCTGGTCATGAATTAACTTTTTTGCTTTTTCCATCTTTGCTGTTTTTGTAAAAAAGTGTCCACTAAATATTATGTATAAGAAGCTACCAATACCAGGTAATAAAACAAGCGTCAATATCCAAGCAAATCTTCCCGAAGATCCTCGACGCTCAAAAAATAGTATAAAAAAGACAAATGTATAATTTATGATACTTAAGATGGTAACATCAATAAAATCCATAAGAGCTCCAGAAACCTATGGTACAATTATATTCAAACCAAATCGAGCTGCAATAGAATGCTTTTGATTTCCCGAATATACATAGCTACAACCTACCATTGGCGCAAGGGTTGTTTGTGCCAACAAAACAGATACATCCACTCCCGTTTCGACCATACCTACAAGGCTAAAAGCGGAATAATCAAATGGTGAATATAATGATGCCCATATATTTGTAGAAATGGATCCAGATTGGTATTGCATTCCCAATGCACTTTTTACATACCCATCAAAGCTATAAATTATTCCAACATTATTTCCTATAACAAACTCTTCTGATAGAGAAAAGAAAAAGTCATCTACTTCAATGCCAAACACAGCCCCGATACCTAAGCCAGGTTCTATATTGCTAAAAGAGTGTATTGGGTCACTCGCGTAGGTATAACGCACAATACCGGTAAGAAACATGTTGTGTAGATTTTTGGAAGCTTTTAATGCGCCTCCAACAAAAATTGGCAGAGTTGAACTTGCCTGTGGGCCAGCTTCTGCACCAAGCCTAAATGACAATTCTAAAAATGAAAATGGCGTAAACATTGCACCCAAAGAAAAAGGAAAGGCAGAAAAGCCAGAGCTAAGTGAAAAATCAGTTAAACCAGCAAAAGAAATCACCGTTGTCCCTTGTGGCATTAGTCGAGCACTCGGTAGGCCAACTGTACTACCTGATACGCCTGCATTTACAAGAGGATAATAAATTGAATTGTCGATAGTTGCAAATGTATTGACTTTCACGGTTTGAATGGGTTGCTCTGCAGACAAAATACCTGTTTCCCAACCTTCGCTCGCAGTTGCCTCAAGCTCAACTCGATATTGCCCTTCACCTAATGCTATTCCAAGTGAATTTCGTCCATTCCATTTTGCACTATGGTAAGGTGTCATAAAATTAGGAAAATATTCGCTATAAACAATGACACCATTTTTATCGAAAACATTAAACACGGCACTTCCTGGTGCTGTTACAGTAAAGGAAAATTGTGCAATACCCAATCCGCCAGGAGCAAGGGGATTAAATTTTTTAGGCTTAGATAAAAATGAGCTTACTTCAAATAGGGCTTTTTCCATATCAAAAGATACTTCAGATAAATACTTTTCAAATACATTTACATTTTTACTTTGAGTTTTATAACCAAATTTTCTTATTTCAATAGTATGCAAACCTTCTTGTACTTCAATAAGCCCAGTATCTAAAGAATTATGCATATCTACAAGCGTTCCATCTAAATAAACTTCTGCACCGAAAACATTTGAATGAATACTAATAAATCCTGTAATTGGGAGCAACTCAAAATACAAATTGGTTTCAGTTTTTTCTTCAAACTGAACAAAAACACTTTTAGTTTCCCATCCATCTTTTTTTAAGGTAACTACATACGTTGCAGGTACTATGTTTTCAAGGGTTAATGGCGAAATGCCTTTATATAAATTGTTTAAATAAACTTCAACACCACTTACGTTTGTGCGAATATTCATTATAGCACTGTTATCATCTGAACTAGTTTCTCTAACAAGAGTTTCAACTGTATCTTGCGAAAAAAGGGGGAAACAAGACATAGTTACTAATAAAAAGAGCAAAAATTTATATCGAATATGCATATAAATAGTATACCATACCTATTTAAAAAAAACCAGTCCATTTTCAGCAAAACTAAAATACTCGCCTGTACAAACAATTATATGATCCAATAGATGTATCCCAATAATTTTTGATACTTCATACAGTTGTTGTGTAACTTCAATATCATTATCGGATGGGTCGGTATTTCCTGATGGGTGATTATGTGCTAAAATAATAGCCGCCGCACGTTCCTTTAGAGTATCTGCATATACTTCTCTTGGATGAATTATGCACCTATTAAGAGTGCCAACAGAAACAGTTCGAATACTCAGAATTTCATGGGCACCGTTTAGAGATATGCAAAGAAAGTGTTCTTGCTTTTCAAGCGTTACATGCTGAATAAAAGGTATTATATCTAAAGGACTGTAAATCTTTGAACCAGGCCCAGAGTTTAAACGCCTACCCAACTCTATTGCCGCACAAATAATACAAGCCTTCCCAGGTCCTATACCATTTACCGATAATAGATTTTGCAAGATAGTTTCTTGTGCGCAAGTTTTTAAAACTTCTAATACCTTCCCTGCCAATTTCCGAACAGGAATTTTTTCAGTACCGCATCCAAGTAAAACCATCATTAGTTCTTGATTACTCAATGCATCAGGGCCTAAACTGAGAAGTCGCTCTCGAGCATCAGGCTTTGTAGTTTGCGATAAACTACGCGCAGATAATGAATAATCATTGATATGAAAGTCTTCGTGTAATATATTCATACTTTATTATTTGTTTTTTTTTACTGTTTTATGCAGATTTATACTGAATATATTGCTTTTTTTTACAAAAAAAAGTACTCTAATTATATGAATACAAAAAAAACAATTAAAACCTCAAATTCCTTTATTCTCATACCATTCTTATTACTCTGTAGTATTATTGCTACATCATGTACAAGTAGGCCTCATGAAAAAGCGTTAGAGCTAAAACCATATAAAATGCCCTCTATTGAAATTATGGCAAGCAGTACAAAAAGTGCAACATCGCTTGTACAATTCTTTATGGACGAAAACAATTTTGCGAACATAGAAAAGGTGCAACGCCTAGCAAACCTTTACATAGAGGAAGGCCGTTTAGAAGGTGTAAATTCTGATATTGCATTTGTCCAAATGTGTTTGGAAACTGGTTTTTTAAGATTTGGCGGTCTTGTTACCGAGGATATGAATAATTTTTGTGGACTTGGTGCTATAGACGAAACTCAGCGTGGAAATACTTTTGAAACTGAACAAATGGGTGTGCGTGCTCATATTCAACACTTAAAAGCATATGGTTCTGCAGAGCCTCTAAATATGCCTTTAGTAGATCCTCGATATAGGTGGGTTAACCCAAAAGGAAAGGCAACAACAATACATGGGCTCGCTGGCACATGGGCAAGCGATATACAATACGGGATAAAGCTAGAAGGGCTGTTATCCCGCTTGGCATGGTATTAAGCTATCCTATTGTAGTTCCAATAAAGTCTTTTTCATCCAAAATTGCTTGAATATTTTTTATATCTTTACCACCAGCGCATATAACTTTTAATGAAAGGTCGTCTGCTTTTTTACTGGCTATTGGATCAAATGGGCAGTTTTTACCAGGCGTCCACTCATCTCCGACCATTTTGCGAAACTCCTTCCATGAAATATCATCAATGGGTTTAGCATCCTTATTTTTTTTAGGATCATCCGTATACACTTTTTCAATATTTGATAAATTAATAATCGTTTTAGCATTAAACCGTTCTGCAAGATATACAGCATCGGTATCAGTTGAAAAACCAGGTTTCCAGCCTGCAGCAACTAGTACTTTTCCATTAAAATCAAATGGCG
>CAYJOZ010000078.1:7263-7564 GCA_964371925.1 uncultured Treponemataceae bacterium
GATCATATACAACTTCATTTGGGCATATATCTGAAAAAACCGCCCTTAATAACTGAGCATTAAGTCTAGTTGCAGTAATCCCAATCCAATCAGCTTCGGTTGGGGAAAAATCTCCCATAGACCCTTGTGTTAAGCGTGCACATTCTGCATATACTTTTTGATATTCTCTTGCAGGGCCACCGCCACCTACTACTAAAATCAGTTTCCTTCCATCTTTTTCAGAAAGCCATGTTCTAGCCATAGCTGAAAATGCTACCAAAAAAGCGGTATCAGGATTATCCGGAGCAACAATCGAGCCTCC
>CAYJOZ010000079.1:0-7509 GCA_964371925.1 uncultured Treponemataceae bacterium
TAGAATATTCTACCTACCCTATTTATGTTCTATGTCATAGACACAGTGCATACATATTCATCATACGTAGGATGTTTATAATAAAACCTACATTCTTTTCATCTTTAACAAACATCACGACATTTATTCGATTTCTCTATCTGCAATTCTTTTTTGCCAACTCGATAAAGAATCTGATACAACCTGATTTATAGTAATAAAATCTCCACTCTCAATACAGGACAACATTTTTTGATGGTGAACATCTGCTTTAGACTCTGTTTTTTCAGCCTTCATCGTTTCACCAATAGATTGATAAAAAATACTATATACTCCCTTTACTAATCTGGTAAAGAATGTATTTTTACATGCCTCTATAAGCATCATATGAAAGTCAAAGTCTAACTCTCTTGCAAGTTCTAAATCTCCATTGCTAAAAGCTTCTTGCATACTCTTAATATTTTCTTTAAGTGTTTGTAATTCGTCTTGTGTTATTTTTCCTATAGCCATACGAACAGTTGTTTCATCTAAAACTTGCCTAAGTTCCAACAACTCATCTGCCGTACTTACACCAGAAATCATACTATATAGAACCCTGTCGAACGAAGTTGGGCTCATTTGGGAACACACATATGTTCCGTCTCCTCTTTTGATTTCTAATATTCCCATTGCAACAAGTATTTTAATTGCTTCTCGTATTGAGTTTCTACTAATCCCCAGAGAGGACATAAGTTCATATTCATTTGGGAGTTTTGTTCCGGGAAGATATACTTTATTAATGATGTTTGCAATTATGCGATCAATTACTTGGTCCACAATTGATTTTTTATCGATTGGACCTTGATCTGTAACGACACCTGTTTGCAACATTAAAAACCCCACTGACTAAAATTAAATCATCCAACGTCTTATAAAAAATCATAATACGTAGGATGTATTATGATTGTACTCTAGGTTTTTAAATCTGTCAAGTTTAAATTTTACGTTTTAATGCAATTTCTAAGATTTTTTTATCAATTCCTTATTTTATAATATAAAAAATGGTATATCATTTTATAGTAGTAAGCTGTACAACAGATTGCATTAAATCCAGTGAAAAAAAATATACATGTATGGAGCGGAAAGAAATGTAGTATTTCTCAGAGCGATGTGTAATTAGGAAATAAAGGGCTTAGGAATACTAAGAGTCTTAAATGTGTGCTTGAGATTCTCAAAGGTATGTAAATTACGATTGAAAATCTCAAGTATAGAGATAGTGCATTTCAGTTAATGGGGATAGCATAAAATGATACTAAAAACCCCATACGATGCTACCTAAAATAGCTAAGTCCTAGAATACCCAGCGGATACCTGCTGCCCAGTCAAAGTAATTTGGAATAATACCAACATCGACATTTGTACCAAACATTACACCAAGGCGAGGACCACCTTGAACAAAAACTTCTAAAGGAATATTTGCATCAAAAAGAGGTGCAAGATAAAATGAAAGACCAACAAGAGCTTCAGCACCTGCACTAAAATACATATCATTTCCAAGTAATATACCAGCGAAAGGCCCTACTTCAACATTCCAATAAAGCCAATCAATATCAGCAATAGGGGCATCAAGAAGTGTAAAATGATATGCACCATTAACACCAAAAGTACTACCTAGTGAAACACCAAGATTTAATACAGAATCATTTGCAATTCCATTTTTCCAAGTAAAACCCAACCCTTGTGTGCTTGGGCTACTAATAACACCCATTTGCCCATTAATAGCATAAACAGATCCACCTAGCACAGCTAATAATAGCATAACTACAACAATTTTTTTCAAATTTACTCCTTAAGTAAAGTCATTTGTCAGCAACTGCTAACTAAACAAAACATGACTACATTTTACTGACATATGTTTGTGTTTCAAAAATAATATCATATTTGTACAATTTTGGCAAGTAAATGTATATTCATTCGTCAACAACTACTTTGTTTAATACTGTGAGAAGTTAAATGATTTTCCTATTGCTAAAAACTTCACTTAAGTAATCGCGCACTTTAATTAAGCGAAAAAGATTCTTTTTTAAAAAGCTGCATTGTTTTTGAACAGCTCCTTAAAATTAATTACATTGTGTAATTTTTTGGATATCCAAAAGCACCTTCTTCCCCACAAGTTATTGCTGCAGAAACTGCACCCTTTTTTAGAGCTTCATTGACTTTTTTAGTTTTCAGATATTCTACAATAAAAGCACCAATAAAACTGTCTCCAGCGCCCATTGCATCTACCATTCGTTCAACCTTTTCAATGCCATATTCATACACACCAGACTCATCTCTCGCAATTGAACCTTTATCGCCTAATGTAACAATACAGACTTCTGTCCCCAGTGTAACAACTTTTTCCATAAGTGCATATATTTCATCTTTACTCATTCCATCGCCTGAAAAAAAAGCAAGTTTAATATAAGGACACAGTTCGTTAAGCACTTTTTCATCATGCGTATCTGAAAAGTCATATGAGATGGATGTGTAGTTACAGGCTCTCAGAACTTGACTATTAAAACTAGAATAGCAACTAGTATGGCATAAATCATACGCTTTTAACTGTTCAAGCTCATTATCTGTTAAACGAATACTCAATGTATGTTGTGTCGTGTCCTTTGGACCTCCTAAAAATTTTCGATCACCACTATCAGTAATTCCAACTTGAGGAAAACCTGACTTACCATACACCTTCCTACTACGAACATATGATATTTTTTCTTTATCTAGGCACTCTTTAATATGATCTGCTTGTTCGTCATCACCAAAAACGCCTAAGTATTCTATACCATCCACACCATTGCGCTTAATAGAAACTGCAACATTTACACAGTTTCCACCTGGATAATACACAGATGTGTGAACGTAATAGTCAGCTACATTATCACCAATACATATTATTTTCATTTACTACCCTTTCACAGAGCCTTCAGAAAGCCCTCTAACTAAATATTTTTGTAACACAACTAAAAGCAGCACCATTGGTAAGCTCGCAATAACCATTCCTGCTAAAAGCACACCCCAATCAGTTTGCAATGCATCTCTAAAGCTCATTAGACCAGATGGTATCGTTTTTAATTTTGTTGAATCGATAAAAATGATGGAAAATAAAAATTCGTTCCATGCATAATATGAAGCAAGAACAGTAACAGTAAATAATATTGGACGAGACATTGGAATGTATATCTTAAAAAACTTGCCAAAATCACTACAGCCATCAATTGTTGCTGATTCATCAAGTTCTTTAGGAATATCAAGGAAGTAGGACCTAATCAGTAATGTGGAAAGAGGCAACCTAAAGGCTGTATATGTAAAAATCAACGCAAAATAAGTGTCATGTAGTTGTAAAAACTGTAAAATGGAATACAACGGTACAAGACAAACTTGCGGATTAATCATCATACTAGCCATAATAAAAATTAGTATATAATTTACTATTGGATGTTTGTATCGAGTTAAGCCGTAAGCAGCCATTGAGGCAGATAACACTACAAATATAACAGTACTAACTGTTACAATTATACTGTTTACAAAATAACCTGAAATTCCTGTTTCCCATGCCTTAAGATAATTACCTACTAGCCATTCAGAAGGAATTCCCCACACATTATTATAAATTTCACTGTAACTTTTCATTGAGGATGTCAGCATCCAGAACAATGGATATAGAATGATAACAGCCCCTATAAGCAACATAAATATAGCAGCATAATCAGCGCCATATATTTTATATTGTAATCCGAAGGATCTTTTTTTTCCACTCATCAAATACCTACCTTATTCTTCACCAGTCTTAAATAAAACTTTTTGTAAAATTCCCAGAATAACAGAAATAACAAAAATCAATACTGCTATGGTTGAGGCATAACCGGCACTATCTTTAAAAAACCCCATTTGATACATGTGCACAGACATTGTTATGGAACTTGTTCCTGGACCACCACCATTAGTAAGGATATACGGTTCATTAAAGACTAACATCGATCCTGTAATAGTTATCAATGTTGTCACAAAAAGCATCTCTTTACATTGAGGAATAGTTATGGCAAAAAATCTATGAATTCTACTAGCGCCGTCAATAAGCGCAGCCTCATACAGTTCTGTAGGAATTTTTTGAATAGACACTATAAAAAGCATCATAATGTAACCAATGCTTTGCCATTGAGATACTGCAATTACGCAATATATAGCAGCATCTTTTAAGCCCAACCAAGGCTTTTGAAGATTTTCAAGTCCAATTACCTCTAAAAAACTGTTTAAAAGGCCAATCTGAGGATGATATATGAAACTGAATAATAAACAAATAACAGAAATAGAAATAACAACGGGCATAAAGAACAAAGTTCTAAAAAATGGAGCAATAGAATGCAAGGATTTCTCTTCTAAAATTGCAGCCAAAACAAAAGCAAAACAAACCTGACACAAAACTGAAATGATTGCATAACGAAAGTTATTAATAATTCCAGTTAATAATATTTGATCACTAAAGAGCCGAATATAGTTTTCAATCCCAATAAATATCTTTTCTGGAGAGTGTAGCGCAAATCTATTAAAACTATAAAATAAATTTGTTAGTAGTGGTAAGAAAACAAATACAAATAAAAAAGTAACACAAGGCAACAAGAATATAATTTGAGTTAGTTTTCCCCTAGCATTTCGAACCATAACGAACTCCTTATAATTTGAGAAAGAATCCACAGTGTCCTCTAGAGCACACTGTGGATAAATAGGTGTAGTATTACTTAACTTTTAAGACGAGCAGTTTCTTCTTGTACCTGTTTCATTATTTCTTCAGGAGTAATATCGCCTGTAGCGAGAGATTGCCCACCTCTCATAAAAATATCACCAATTTTTATGTCTACAGCGTTATCAAACCAAGGAGTTGATCCCTTTGCGTTTAGAATAACATTATATGCCTCTAAAATTTGTGGCGAAGCATTACCTGAGTCAACAGCTCCTTCAACAGCATTTAGAACACCACAATCTGCAGTAAACTCGTATGCTTGTTCTCGACTTGTTAGGAACTTGAAAAATTCAATTGCTTCTGGCCCTGCATCTTTACTAAGCATAAAGCCTTCTGGTGCACCGGTTAAGTATTCAGGATCCCCTTTACCACCTTCAACTGCAGGAAAGTTAAAGAACCCCATTTCTAAATCAGGATTAGCAGATGTATTCATGTCGATTTCAACAAACTGCATATACATCACAGGAATTTCACCAGCTGCAAACATGTTTCTTGCTGTTTCATGATCAATCGCCGTTGCATTAGGCCCCATTAAATCAGCAAATTCTTTAAACATTTCCAAACCTCGAATATATCCTGGGTCTGTAAATTCAGCTGTCTCTAAATCGAAATCTCGTAGCATTACATCTTCATCTAAAACTCTTTGGAAAATAGTACCTAGGTAGTGTGAAACTGTCCAAGGATTGCTTAGGCCTTCTATAATTGGCGATTCAAAACCAGCGTCCCTAAGTATATTAAGAGTATCAATAAATTCATTATACGTAGCAGGCACATCTAAACCATATTCATCAAATATTTTTTTATTGTAGAAAAAAGCTTTGCCATCTATTGAATACGGTGCTCCATAGATTTTGCCGTCAAAGGTAAAAGGTGGAAGTTGTGACTCCATAATTGGACCAGACCATTCAGTGTCATCAGCATACATACTTGTTAAATCCATAATATTTTCAGATGAAACAAGATTTTGTGCAAAAGAACCTGACCATGACATAAATACATCAGGTAAATCATTACTAGCAACTAAAACCCTAATTTTTTCTTTATAAGAATCATTAAGGATGTAGTCTACATTAATGGTTACATTAGGATTTGCTTCCTCAAATTCTGCAATCATTTTATCGAAATAACTTTTTCTCGGTTCTTGTGGGAATCGGTGAAAGAAGTCAATAGTAACATTACCTTCAGTATTTTTTTCTCCACCACTACAAGCTATAAAGCTTGCAAGCACAACTACCAAAAGCATAACTGTAATTATTTTTTTCATATTTTCCTCCATTTCCTAAAACTACATTAACTAAGGATGCCCAAATGCATGAACATCCCGTTTTTAAATTTGATTATTAATAATCCATTTTCCACATGTATCTTCGAACAGATAGTGGATGCCCAGTGTATTCAGCCAACCCATCAGCATATTGTCGAATAACAGCACTTGATACATGGAAACCATAGTATTTAGCAATATCTTTATCAAACATGCTAAAATCAAGGCTTTCAACGTCTAGAACTTCGACATTATTGCTAAACTTTTTAGCAAAAGTAATAGCTCTCTCATCGAGAGGTCTTGAGTCACCCATACCCTTGATTATTAAAAATGGTACATCATAGTCTGTGATTTCAAATGGTCCATGAAAGTATTCTCCACTATGTATAACATGTGAATCTATCCACAACATTTCAAGCAACAAACAGGTTGTAAATGAATAAGCTTCATAATAGTATTCACCACTTGCCATTGTATAAATAATTTTTTCTCTTTTATTTCGTTTACCGAATTCGAAAGCAACATCTTTTGTTGCATTTTTATTTTTATCAATACAATTTTGAAGTTGAGCTACTCCTTTTACAATTCTTTCATATTTTTCATTTGGATTTAAAATATTTATTAACCCAAACATTAATGTGAGGAAAAGAGCGGCATCAGTATCAGGTGCAACAGCTTTTTCGCCGTAGTTATAATGCACAGGACATTCTGCTTCTTTTGCTAAAGGCGATTCCATTTCCATAGTTATACCGATTGTTAAGGCCCCTGCAGAGCGAGCAATTTTACAAGCTTCAACAGTTTCTGGGGTTGTGCCAGAATGAGATTTTAATATAACAATGCTATCCTTTCCAAACCGTTTTGGTTTTCTATGAATAAACTCATTTGATGTGTACAAATACCCTGGAACATCAACTTCTTGGTCTATCCAATATTGACCAATCGATAATGAAGCTTGGGAACCACCACACGCTACAAAGTAGACGTTTTCAACTTTCTTAGCTTTAATTGCATCCAGACATGCTTTTATCTGAGACGCATGTAATTCTTCCATAACAAATCCTCCTATTTTTTTGTGACAATTGCTCCTTTCTGCAATACTTCTGCCACTTACATTAAACATTGTAAGTCCAAATTTTAGATCTGTCAAGAAAAAGTTTATACATAGCGATTATATGGTACGAAATATAACAAATAAGATAAATTTTATAGAATTATTTAAAAATTTTCAGTGTTAAAAGGCCGAGATTTAGCTTCATAATTACTTACACAATACCAGTCGACTTTGTATAATAAGCAAAAAATTCCACCACAGCTGCTTTATAAGAACAGCTGCCAGTTTTTAAGATTCTTAAGATTTCCAGCTACGAATATACATATTAACACTTGTTGACTTCCCCCCCGCTAATGCAGAACCCACTTTTCCCTGCATTCTTAACTTCATACAGAGCTTTATCTGCAGCTTTATATAAATCACTACAATCTTCACCATGCTCTGGAAATA
>CAYJOZ010000080.1:0-3194 GCA_964371925.1 uncultured Treponemataceae bacterium
ATAGCGAAATAGTTTATTATACGGTGAGTACTTAACAAAAGAATAATCTCCACAGTCAAGTGCAACTAAACCTTTCTTTGCAAGTAGCACCCTCTTTGAAACGCGCCCCATTGCTGTCATTTCTAGCGTATTATCAACAAAGCTTATTTGGCTATCTTCCAACTTTGATACATTGCCTGCAAAGACCCTAGGAACAACTATTTTCACAACATCCCAAGTGGAATTATCATCTCCGAGCGGAACTGTTATTTTTTTCCCTTCTAAGTTTACACATGTGGGCGACCACACACCGCAAGAGTAAATTAAGTTACCACAATTTTTTATAAAATTGCGTACCTTTATTTCTGTGTCGCTAATTATTTCTATATCCATCCCTCTTTCGAGTTTATGCACAGAACTTACAGGTGCTGTAGCGATTACCCTTTTATCAAAAAGCTCAATTTCGCATTCATCATTATCAGGAATATACGTATCTACAGATTCATCTGCTGCCATTCTCGTAATCCAAACCCTATGACCTCCATAGAGGTTCCAATCAGTTTTACTAAGGTTTGTGGTATTCCAATATAATAGATTTTCTGCACCATTTTTTTCAAATAGTGCAATACGCGGGCCTATCCCGTAAACTAAGACCATACGTAATGCACTTGTAGAAATTTCAACAGCTTTAAATCCATTAAAGTCTATATTTTTTATCATAGTGCTAGCTTGTAAATCTCAAAAGCTTCATCACGAGTAATAGCAGGAATACTTGCGAGTGTTCCATCAGCACTAAAGGAAACATCAACTACACCTTGAGTAAGCTTATCAATATCCGCTGTTGTACAACCAAATTGAGAAATTCTACTTTCAACACCGACACTTTTGATGTAAGCTTCAAACAAATCTGCAGCTTTTAATAAATCACTTGTACCAAACAACCTTTCTGCCAAATCAACAAAACGTTCATTTTGCTTCTTGTTTGCAAAATAACGCATCCAAGCTAGCATCATACAAGCAAGCGTTGCTCCGTGAGTTGCTTTAAAGTATGATGAAAGTACATGTGCCATTTGATGCATTGGAGTCCATCCTTGCACACCACATGTAAGCCAACCGTTTAAGCCAACTGTTGCAGAGAACTGCATTAGACCACGTAATGCAATATCGCTAGGATTTTCCAATACTTTTGGCAAATTATCATAAATTGTTTTAATTACTCCAAACTGCATATTACTGTGCAAGTCTATGTTCCCAAAGGTTTCTTCATTTGAAAAAAAGAATGGTTCAACTGCATGAGAAATAGCGTCCACGGCTCCACAAGCTGTTTGATATGCGGGAAGCGTAGTTGTTAAGGTTGGATCGAGTATAGACACTTTTGGATACAAACAAGAAGGTTCCCAAACATAGCTTTTGCGTAATGTTACCTCATCGGTAATAACAGCAGTTGGGTTCATTTCACTAGAAGTTGCAGGTAGTGTCGGAATCATAATTGTTGGAAGTGCTTCCTTTGGCGGAATTTGATAACTTTCAGAATGGGTAAACATAATCATTTTATGTAAATCATGAGGATATTTAATGCCAGCTGCAATAACCTTCGCTAAGTCCATAGCAGAACCACCACCTACACCAATAATTAAATCAACGCCTTTTTCTTTACCAATTTTTATGCCTTCAACTGCTTCGCACATTTTTGGGTTTGCGGTTGCTCCTAAATAATCAGTGTACTCAATACCATTTTCTGTTAGTGATGTATGAATTCTGTCAAAAAGATCTCCATAAAAGCCTATTTCTGTATAGGTTACAATAAGTGCTTTTTTTCCATACACTTTAGCTTCAGAACCCACTCTCGCTACTTCACCTGCCCCATAAACCAATTTTACCGGGTTATAATACTCAAAATTATTCATACTATTCCTCCTAAAAAAGTATAATTCGGAAATATAAATTTCAGAATTATACTTTTTCCAGCCGTTTGCAACGCAGTGAAAACGGCAATATAATAATGAAGTTTGCAACGCAAACTGATTATGAACGCAGTGGCTCTATTTTAGCCACGAGATTCATTAAAATTCTTTATATATAGAATGTTTTTAACTATTCAAATTTTAGCATACTTGCTTTACCTTTGCGTTTTCTTTGACTAAGGGCGACAACAACTATACCCAAAACTAATAATAAACCTTTAACAATTTCACCGGTTGCAAAGCTAGCACCTACCATTGTTAAGCCGTTACGTACCATCATCAACATAATTGCACCTAAAAAAGCTCCCACTACATTTGTTTTACCAAGCTTAAAGACCATGGCTCCAAGGAATACAACAGTAAAACCATCAAGAAAGTATGCACTACCTATATTTGGTTGACCACTGTTATAAACCATGAGTACAAGTAAAATTCCTGCCAAAGCTGCAAAAACTGCACTTGTCATAAATATTGCAGAAAGAATAAAGCCTTCTTTTACACCTGCTTCTTTAACGGCTTGTCTGTTTTCACCCATTGCATAAATGTATTGCCCAAACTTTGTTTTTTCTTGAATGAGGAGCATTCCTATATATAACACTATCACAAACAAAAATATAACCGGAACATTTAATCCTAAAATTGGAAGTTGCATATTCACAAACTTATATAAACCACTTGTTCTAATTACCGGTACAGAAAGAGGACTTCCACCATTTAGTGCTGCAGCAATAG
Organism: uncultured Treponemataceae bacterium; assembly: GCA_964371925.1. Lineage (GTDB taxonomy): Bacteria > Spirochaetota > Spirochaetia > Treponematales > Treponemataceae > CAYJFX01. Next base: position 2,676 of record CAYJOZ010000080.1, read on the forward strand.
ACTTTGCTATTGTAGCAACCCCGATGGTTGTAATAAGTGAATGAAACTTAAAACGTACTACCAACAAACTTGTAAGAGCACCACATGCAAGCCCTGAAAGCAATGCAAGAACAGCCGAGATTGCTATAGGTGTACCATTAAATGCAAAATAAGCAAAGACCATACTTGAACATGCAGCAACGTCAGGAAACGAAGCATCCATTTCATCTGCCGCAATTACCCAAGCAACACCTACAACCATAATTGCCATGTAAGATGCATTTTTGAAAATATTCATTATATTAAAGCCTGTAGCAAACCCCTGCGATCCGGAAAAATAAATAAACGTAATAATCATTAAAAAGTAAAGCGAATACTTAGCTTGAAAAATACTCTTGAAAATCTTTTTTGCTATGTCCATTATGCTTTTACCTCCTTACCTTTTTTTTCAAATTGTATTTTTGAGAAATCCATTTTTGATAAAGCTATTGAAAAAATCAAGATACCTGCTTGAGTGAGATTTGAGTAATAATAAGGAAT
>CAYJOZ010000080.1:3204-7506 GCA_964371925.1 uncultured Treponemataceae bacterium
TCAAAACCGTAAATCCAGTTGTAATAACTGTTGCTAGGAAAGCACCAAGAAGTGTTCCAAGAACACACGGTTTTCTAAACACTGACCAACCAATATATATAGCAGAAAAACAAGGCATAAGAAGATTTAGCCCAGCTTTAACGTTACCAGACCCCTGAGATGCATTTGTAATCATTGCTGCAAGGGCTGCAAGTGTACCTGAAATAATAAATGCTATGATTATGTATTTATTAACTTGAATACCACTAAAAAATGCTGATACCTTATTTGCTCCAACTGCATAAAAATTCCTACCATATTTGCTTTTTTCAAGTACTATGTATGCAAAAACATAGAGTACAAGCATAATATACACGGAAACAGTTACACCAAAAATTTGAAATTCTGATAGATTTGTTATTCCTGAAGTCATAAAGTTTTCAAAAATAAATGAACCATCAGAAAAAATATAAGCACATCCAAAAGCTATCGAACCTATTGCAATTGTTGTAATAATATCGGGAAGTTTAAGCTTTCCAACAGCAAATCCAGAAATAGATCCCCAGGCTGCACCTGCAACAAGTCCTCCAAAAATTGAAATTACTGGGTGCAAACCTTTTGCAATTAACCATGCCATAAACATACCGGAAAAGCAGCAACTCATATAAAACGATATATCTGAGTGGTTTACTATAATTACAAATGTAAGCCCCAGTGCTGCTATTGCAATTGATGCACCTGTTTTGAGCATAGTACTTAAACTCTTTACACCGAGAAATGATGGTTCAAGTGCTTGAAATGCTATCAATATACCTGCAAACAACACTAAAAAAGCTATTATTGTAATATTTTCAGCCGTAATTTTTTCTTTAATACTTTTCATTTTATACCTTCTATTGACTTGATGTTGCTTTTACAAGCATATTCTCAAGTGAAGTTTCACTATCAAGGCAGTTTAATCTCACCTTGCCACCTTTTAAAACCATAATTCTGTCAGAATTGCCAAGAACTTCTTCTGGGTCCGAAGATATAACAATAACGGCAGCCGTTTGCGCTAAGTTTCTCATAATTTCGTAAATAGCACTCTTCGCACCAACATCAACGCCCACAGTCGGTTCACAAAAGATGTACACTGAACCTTCAGTATATAAACCTTTTCCAATTACAACCTTCTGTTGATTTCCGCCCGAAAGTTCTTGAACTTTTTTTGAAGAATTTGTTGTAGCAATCATTAATTTTTCAATTAAGTCGTTACTATCTTTTAATTCTTTTGAAGTCTTTACAAGGCCTAGTCTATTAACTATTTTCTCCATCTTTGAAATAGTAAGATTCTTAAAAATTTCAAAGTTACCAATTTGTCCCTCTGTTTTTCTATTTCCTGGAACAAGAAAGATTCCTTTTTTTATTGCATCAGATGTATCTTTTAGCTCTGATTTTTCACCTGCAAGAAATATTTCACCACCTTGATAGCTCATTGCCCCAAACATTATTTTAGATAACTCATCAATACCGGAACCAACGAGACCAAAAACACCCATTATTTCGCCTTTTTTTGCTTCTATAGATACGTTATCAAGCTTATTTTCAAGCGAAATATTTTTACATTCTAAGACAACTTCACCACCTTCTAGTTTTTTCTTTTCGGGATAAAGTTGTTCGAGTTTTTTACCAAGCATAAGTTCTGCAATATGATTTGCATCAACTTTACCATTAGTAACTTCTTCAAATGCAATATTTTTACCATTTCTAAAAACGGTAAAAGCATCACAAATAATTTCCACTTCGTCTAAGTGATGAGTGATATATATAATAGATACACCCTTTGATTTTAATAGTTTTACAAAATCAAAAAGTATGTGTTTTTCTTTCTCTGTTAAAATTGATGTTGGTTCATCTAAAATTAATATTTTGCACTTTTTTGATAAAGCACGAAGAACGGCAAGAATTTCTCTTTCTATTGCAGATAATGCATATACTGGTTTGTCTATATCAATTTCAAGTGGATATTCTTTTAATAGTTCTAAAGCTCTCTGGCGCATCACTTTTCTACTCATTGGAGTGAGTGAAGCATTACTATTATTTTCAGCACCAAGATATATATTTTCATAACCTTTAAAACTTTCTATCATTTGTGGGTCTTGATATACCGTTGATATTCCATTGTGAATAGCATCATGTACATTATGTATTTTTATCTTTTCACCATCTATATAAATCTCTCCAGCATCTTTTGAGTATATACCAGAAAGAACTTTTATTAAGGTGGATTTTCCTGCACCGTTTATTCCAAGTAATGCATGAACTTCTCCGGCTTTTAGATTAAATTCTGCTTCATCAAGTGCTTTTAAGCCTGTAAAGTTTTTGCATATTCCCTTCATGGACAAGCGATAGTTTTCCATCTTATTTCCCCCATTTTTAATAAAGGGGTGCAAGCACCCCTTTGTAATCATTTGTTAATACTGTATATTAAATATCAGCAATCCAAAGGTTGTCACTTCCATTTGCAATTAACAAATCATTTAATGCATCAACATATCCTGGAATATCATAATTAAGAACTAAATCCCAGGCTGTTAATGTTTGTCCATCAATAACTGTTGTTTCATCTTTTATTGCAAAAACGTCAATAATCATTTCACCTGTTATTAGGTATCCAGGAACAATAGCAAGTCGTGGAACACCGCCACCTGCTTCAACTGTCATAGCATAGTCTACAAGCATATCAGGCATTGCATATACAGATTCACCAGCTGTTGCAATAAATTGTTCAGGATATTCATTCATCATGTTGTAACATTGTTCACCACCATCTGACCCAACATAAATAATTTCAGGTCGAGTTTCAGCGGTAACAGTTAATCCTTCAAAAACAGCTCCATCCCAAGCACACCAAATACCTTTAATTTCATTTGCTGTATCTGCAGCCATCCATGAAGAAATTGTTGCTGTAGGAGTTACAGCTCCTGTAGAGTCCCATGGCCATTCATATTTTACGGTAATTCTATCATATTTTTCTTCAGCAAGAACTCTGTCTGCACCGTATTCTCTCATTGCCCATGCATCATTTGAAGGAAGTGTAATCATACCAATTACAATCTCACCTGTAGGGTTTTGTTCAATAAGGGTATCAGCAAAAATTCTCATAGTTGCTTCTCCACCTGCATAGTTATCAAACATAGCTGTAGATACTACATTTGCCCCTGAGATAAGAGCATCTGAAGAATATACTCTAATACCTGCATCGGCAGCTTTTGCTACAGCATCTGCAATACCGATTGGATCAGATGCAGTAATGAAGAGAGCTTTAGGATTTTGAGCTATATAGGCCTCAATTTGTTGTGACTGTCTATTAGCATCATAGTTTGCATCTACAATTGAGTAGTTATCGATTCCATACTCAGCAAACTTTGCTTCAAAAGTTTGTTTTTGTCTTTGTCCTGATGGATTTTCCATCCAACCTAAAGAAACAGCATAAAAATCTTCTCCACTGCCACTTGTTTTAGCTGCACTTGATTCCTCTTTTTGACAACCTGTAAACATCATGCTTACAGCCAATAAAATTACTAAAAACATTGTAATTTTTTTCATAATTTCCTCCATTTAAGAAACTTTACTTTTGATTTTTACAAATCTTATATAAATTGCGCCGAAAGGCGAAATTACCTTGTTAAATGCCTAAAAGAGACTTTTTTGCCTCTGCAATATCGCTTGCAAGCTCGCTCGCTTTTTTATAAAGTTCATGCAATCTCGCATACGTAGTAACCTTTTCAACATCTTTCGTAAACGATTTAGTGGGTTTATTAATTTCTTTAAGCTTTGAATAATCTTTCCAAAGACCACATCCTATAGCAGCTGTTGCCATAGCACCCAATGAGCCCGCATTTGCACCACTTTCAGAATTTACAACATCTAGTCCATAGATATTTGCAAACAAGTCCATCCAAAAAGTGCTTTTCGCACCTCCACCAACAATAAGCATTCCATCACTAATGTTAGTTTCTTTTTGAAGCTCATCGAGTGCAACCTTCAACCCAAAACAAATACCTTCGAGTGTTGCTCTGATTATATCTGCCCTCGTATGCTTTAAATCTAAACCAACATACGAGCCCCTAACATCAACGCTTTTATCTAGACCATTACCACCGGCAAGATGCGGCACCATAATTACTCCGTTAGAACCTAAAGGAGATTCTTGGCATAACTTATCCATAGCTATGTATGAGTCACGTCCACCTTCATTTTCTTCTTTGACAAAATCAGGACAAAATGTATCTCTAGCCCATCTAAATGTATTTCCAGCAGAAAAAATTGATGTCGCTGAAG
>CAYJOZ010000081.1:0-7465 GCA_964371925.1 uncultured Treponemataceae bacterium
GTTTTGACTTTGAAAAAAGTGTAGGGCTTGCTATTGACTCTTTAGGCGATGTAGATGTGCTTTTTACAGAATTAACGGTAACAAAAAAATTAGTCTATTGGAACCGCCTTACCCTTGTTGCAACAGTAATAGCTACAGCCATTGTTGCATTAGTGTTGCTTTTGGTGGGAGTTTTCTTACCACTCGAAAAAACTTTTATGTGGGGAATTTTTGCAAATGTTTGTGTGTATATAAGTATTTATGTTGCACAACTTGGAAACTTTATTCATCCCAATAAAAAGAAACTTATAAAACTCGATTATAAAGAAGTAAAGCACGACATAAAGCACAGTTTTATTGGCTACGCCATTCTTTCTGTTACTATGATAGTACTCAATGGCTTTTTCCCCTCATACGAATACATTTGGTTTGTATACCCAATGGTAGGCGTTCTTTTTTGGCCAATAGTAGTACTAATTGAGTATGCCTTTTTAAAGGGAAGTAAGTTTGATGTTAAAGAAGCTGCGGTTTAATCTTCAAAGGTTTTTGAAATAAACTCCATCACATACAACGGAAAGTTTACAAGCCAATCTTCTTTTTTGTAATCGGTCAAGGCGCTCCTGATTGCAATGCTTGGCTTAAATTTTTCGCAATAGGTTTTTAGGCTTTTAGCTTTAAGGTTTATTTCTGCTTTTACTTCTAATGGGATAACATTACTTCCCGTATCAAGTAAAAAGTCGATTTCGGCTGAGTTTCTCTCGTTTGTGTAATAATAAACAGGTAAGCTTTCTAATGTTTTTAATTGTTGGCAAACGTACTGTTCTGTTAAAGCCCCTTTAAACTCTTTAAATAAATCATTACCGTCAAGAATTACCTTGGGACTAATGCCTGTCATGCAAGAAAGTAGTCCAACATCAACCATAAAAATCTTAAAGATTTTCAAATCTTCATAGGCTTTTAGCGGAATGGCTGCATTTGTAACTCTTGAAATTTTGTGAATAAGGCCACAATCTGAAAGCCACATTATGGCAGTTTCGTAGTCTTTAGCCCTGCTTCCTTCTCTAACTAAACCATACAAAAATTTTTTGTTTTCTTTTGCAAGTTGGCTTGGAATGCTGTTCCAAACCATGCGTATTTTTGGCACAATGTCATGAGGTGCATGCTTTGAAAAATCTTGCTCGTATGCGCTAAGAATTCTTTCTTGTACCTTTCTAACCTTTGTAAAATCGCTACTCTCTGAAAAATATAACACGGCCTCTGGCATTCCTCCTACTACATAGTACTGCTTTAGAGACTCTATAAATGTTTGCTTAAAAGTTGTAATCATTTCAAAGTTATCTGACTCTAAAAGTTCTACAAAACGTTCTTTTCCTGTAGCGAGTAAAAATTCGGTAAATGAAAGTGGGTAAACATGCAAAAAGTCTACCTTACCAACAGGGAATGAGGTTCCCTCATGTAATGCAATTCCCAAAAGGGATCCAGCACATATAATGTGGTATTCAGGTGCATTTTCATAAAAATATTTTAATGAAGTAAGAGCCCTAGGAATTTCTTGAATTTCATCAAAAATAATAAGGGTGTCATCTTTATCGATTTTTTTTCCTGAATATAATTCAATACCGCTAATGAGTCTTTCGGTATCATACCCACCAGAAAATAGTTCTTCCATTTGTTCGTTGGAATCGAAGTTTATGTACATAAAATTTGAAAATGCTGTTTTTCCAAACTCTTTCATGAGCCATGTTTTTCCAACTTGGCGGGCACCATTTAATATGAGGGGTTTTCGGTTTTTGCTTTGTTTCCACGATTGCAAGTTTTTTAGTAGTTTTCTGTACATAGAGCCTCCTAAAAGAGAATGTATCTCTATGTAATTATAGTATGATGCTACAAAAAATACAAGGAAAAAATGTTGTAAATTACAAAAAATGCAAGGAAAAAATGTAAAATTTAACAAAAAATACAAGGAAAACGCTTTTTGATTAAAGCACCCACCATTTATTCCTTAACAATCATACATTAACTCACACGCAAGTTCTAAAACAATATCAGCTTTTTCTGCCAATAGCTTCTCTGTGTTTCCAAGGCCGCCTGTAATGGCGCAAGTTTTTGCTCCCAAAGATCTACCTGCTTGAATATCTGTCGCAGAATCCCCAACCATTAACACATTCGAAGCATCAACGGTAATTGAGCGTTTTTCTTCTATAGTTTTCACGGCAAGTTCTAAGCTTTCAGGATGAGGCTTTAGATGCGTAATCATTTCGGGGCATACAACAGCATCAAAAAATCTGTCTATTTCGTAATGTGACAATACAACCTTTGTAACTCCTAGCGGCTTGCTGGTAACAAGGCCTAATGGTATTCCAAGAGAAGTGAGGTGTTCTAAAAGTGGAATAATGTCTTTGTAAAGTGGAGTTTTATTAACGGCATTTTTTTCGTAGTGGGCAAGATACCAAGAGAAAAAATCATCAAATGAAGGGTTTGCCATAGTATTATAATCAACGCTAGCTGCAGTTAGGGTGTCTTGAATTAAACGTTTTGCTCCATTTCCAATAAAGCTTATTATAAGTTCAAGAGGGAGTGTTTTGTAGCCAAAGTGTTCGAGGGCTGTGTTTGCGCAACTTGAAATACCAAGTCCTGAGTCGACAATAACCCCGTCTAAATCAAATAAAATTGCAGAATACTTCATAAAAAATCCTTTAGTTATGATATAATAATAGAAGAAAAGGGGGAGTGTCAATAACATGGTACCTTTCCTTCCATTATTACATTAACTAAGTAAGAATTGATAAAAATGATAGCATCTGCTCTTCTAAAAAAGAAAAAATAATGCTATGATAATGTAATTTCAATTAGGTTGTAGGAGATTTTGTGAGTAAATGGCATTCAATTGATACAGTTGGTAATCTATTCCCCGCAGTTCAAGGAGAAGATAACTCAAGTTTTTTCCGCCTTGCCGTTGTGCTGCGTGATGAGGTAGATAAAACTGTATTGCAAGAAGCTGTTGAAGCTGTTTACCAAAGATTTTCATTTTTCTTTGTTCGCTTGAGGCAAGGAGTTTTTTGGAATTATCTTGAAGAAAGTCGAGACACTTGTATTGTTCAATTAGAAACAGCTTTGCCTTGCTCCCCCCTTGTAGCGCAAAAGGGAAAAAGTAATTTGATTCGATTTTTATATAATTCAAATCGTATTGTAATAGAAGTTTCGCATATAATTACAGATGGTACAGGGTGCTTCGAATTATTAAAATCTCTTTTGCATACTTATTTTACTTTAAAAGGTTTTGATATTGACGGAGAAAATAAGGTTATCTCAATACATGAAATCCCAACAATAAAAGACTACGAAAGTAGTTTTACTCGCTATGCGCAGTGCACAGAAGCTAAAAGAAAAAATATCTTAAAAAAACATACACTAAAAAATTCATATCGAATAAAAGGGTCCATTCCCATTAACATAGGTACGCATGTTATTTCAGGTGTAATTTCTGTTGAAAAAGTACGTGCTGTGGCAAAAAAACATAGCACCACGATTACAGGTTTCTTGGCATCATTACTTATGTTTTCAATTTATTCTGCAAGAATAAAATATGAAAAAAATAAACATCCTCTTGTTGTTGCCATACCAGTGAATTTGCGAAACATTTTTCCATCAGAAACAATGAGGAACTTTTTTGCTGTACCAAATGTTTCATTTACTTTTAAGCATGATACAAGGTTTGAAGATGTAATTAGTAGTGTAAATAAGCAAATGAATGAAATATTTTTAAAGGAAAATTTAGAACAAGAAATTTCCCAATATACAGCGCTAGAAAAAAATTGGATTGCCCAATTTGTTCCACTCAAAATAAAAAATGCATTGATTCGCTTAGCTTTTTCTCTTTGGGGTGAAACAAAAAAAACTATTACATTTACTAATCTTGGCCTTGCTGATTTTCCAACAGGACTCAGAGATTTTGTTGAGCTAGTAGAAGTTGTTCTTTATCCAACAAAGCTTAGCCCTATGAATATGGCTGTTGCATCTTTTTTAGATAGGCTCACGATTTCTTTTAGTCTTGCTATTCTTGAAACAGATATAATACGATTGTTTTTTTCAATGTTACAAGATTTTGCTGGTGCGAATGTATATATATACTCCACTAAAGGAGATTTAGAATGATATGTAAATCATGCAATTTAAATATTTACAGCAATAGTTCATTTTGTCCGTTATGTAAAATTGTGATAGAAAATGAAAATCAGGGTTTTGACGAACAATCCTATGCAGGCAAAGTGATATACCCACAATTAACAAGTAAAAAGAAGAAACTTTTTTCTTCAGCATTTGGGTTTATTACATTTTCCTTAAGCGCTATAAGTGTATTTATAAATCTGTTTTCTCTGGATGAGTATTCTAGACCGTGGTCTCTCATTATTGTTAGTTCCTTTTTCTGCTTGCATAAGTCTATTTTTGCATGGATATCATCGATACGTAATAGCGGGTCAAAGATTATTTCACAGTTTTTATTGTTAGCTCAACTCGTTTTAATTATCGATATTACTATAGGGTATACAGGATGGGCGTTAACCTATGTTATTCCGTGGCTAGCTGTAGCAACAACCTTTGTTATTACTATTGTAGCTTTGGCAAGTAAATCTGATTATACAGAATTTGCGGGGCATTTGATAGCATCTTTTTTTATTGCAGGGTTTTTAGCTTTATTAGCTTTGTTCCCTGTTACAGTAGAAAAGTGGGGGCTCTTAGTGGCTTTGTTATACGACTTGCTTACCCTATTAGCGTTATATATGTTCTCTAAATCTCAGTTGAAAAACGAAATAAAGCAGCGATTTAAATTTAGATAGTCTTCTTTTTATAAATTATAAGCACCTCAAAAATACTACAATTTGTGTGTAATGTGCCAAATGGCACATGAGTATACTTTCTACTTGCATTATAATTGATAATACATAAGGAGATTCTATGAAAAAAAGAATAGTATTAATTATCGTAAGTATGTTGTTAGTAAGTGCTGGATTTTCTCAAAAAGCGGAAAAAACTGATACCGCAAAAGCTATAGCACATCAATCTAGGAGTGCTGCCGCTACGGTAAATATGTTTACGAGCGAAAGTGACAACATCAAGGCAGACGAAATCTATAATATGCGAGAAAATTTTGCATCGGTTGGCCATGAAGATGTAACCCTTCCTTTGTCACCATACCTTGCAACTGGGATCTCTCTTTCGAACGGAATGTATATTGGTGCCATAGGATACTTTAATTTAAATGATGACACATCAGATTTGCAAACTCTGCAGCCAAAAACACATACAACTACTACGTATGATAGCACGTATGATGTTCAAGTTGCGTTTGCCTTAAACAATTATATGGGGTTTCATTATAATTTTTACAGAGATGGTGTAAAAAAAATTGAAAATTGGGATGCCCATGAAGAAGGGGTAAATATAACAAATGGTTCTATAATTACAGATGAGTCATATTGGGAACACGAATTAGCATTTGCCATGAAATTGGAGAATGACATGGAATTTTTAGTGCCACTTCGAATATATTTTTCTGAAGACAAAATTGAAACAGAAACTGTTGTTGAAGTTACCCCTACTTCAATTACAACTACTAATTCAGTCGATGATGCAGGAAGTGAAGTGCGTGTATCACTGAAACCTGGTTTTTCAATGCCATTTAATTTTGGTGCAATAAATAAGCTTTCATTTGGTGCAGGAATTGATTTTGCTGTACAGTCAAATTTAAATATGTTTGAAGAAAGCGAAACTGTAGATGATGGATCTAATACAACTACCGTTAAGACAACACAAGATGCAAATGCAAATTATGTTAATATGGATTGGTTTGTATCTTTTACACCTTCGCTTGAATGGGATTTAAATAACGCCGTGTTTTTTAAGTCAGAGCCTTCGGTAGTGTTTACTCATAGCGTAAAGAGTGACGGTGTTAAGCAAGAGCGATTTGTTGATGGTGTAGGTGGTGGAGATAGTGATGCTTTTACATCGACAAATAAATTTATTCCTAGCATTTCGCTTCCTCTTGGTGTTGAATATAGGCCACAAGATTGGTTTAAACTACGTTTCGGTGCCAGTTATAGCTTGTCTTGGACAATTATTAATGCTGTAGACCAAGATGATAATGTACAAGTTGGATATGCAAATGCTTCATCGTTTTCTTTACAAGCAGGCTGTGGTTTTATTATTGAAGAAAATTTCTTAATCGATATAAAATATGGGGCTGACTTTTCTGATTTAAATGTAGCAGTAAAACCTGATTTCTTAGATACAGCAGCAAGTGTACAATTTACGTACACATTCTAGAGTGCGATTTAACTAAGTGTTTATTATATATAGGCACTTAGTTAAAAAATTTAAAGCTAGACATGTAAAAAGGTAAAATATATTCAATATAGGTATAAGTAATAGTCGCAATGCGATTACCTATACTTGTTGAATTTTATGGCTTAAGGGAGAATTGTATGAAAAAAAATACCTATTTGGGAGTTTGCTTACTTGCATTGACACTCATTCTTGTGGGGTGTGAGCAAGCTATCTTAAAATTTAACCCAACACTACCTGAGTTTATAACTGTTGAAAGTATTACTCTCTTAGATGAAACAGGGGAAGTTTTAAGTGTTAACCCAACAGGCTTGATGGAAGTTATTAGTGACATTGAAGATGTGCTAGTGTCGAATGGGTTGTCAACAGCTGCAAACTACGACAGTGATTGGACAGGAGGTATTTTTACTCCTAGTAATGATTCCATTAAGCCAGCAACTTGGGAGACTATAAAACGAGAACTAAATCAAGGTGTTTCAAGTTGGGTATTTATTTCAGAACATGTAGACTATAAAAATATTAAAATTACGTGTATTGCAGAGCCTATTATGGTTTCAAAAATCTCTCTTATTAATAAAAATGACTCATTAACAGAAGATGATATTACAACAATTAAGAGCGTTGTGAATCCCGTATTAGTATCTTCTGGATTGGTGAAAGATGATGATTTAGCTACAGCATGGACAAATCTTGATTTTGTACCCACAAAATCACTAATTTCACCCTTAAAGTGGGAGACAACGTCTGCTGAGCTCAGTGTAGTTTTGCCTTTGGCGTATTATCCGGTTATTAATGATGATGATCTTACGAATGTAACCATTGAACTTGAAAGTTTTGCAAATGTTGCAGAGGTGGATTGGCAGGGTCTTTCTGGCACAAGTGTTTTAGCTTCTGAAGGTATTGCAGGAATTCCTGCAATTACCATAGATAAAAACTTTAACGTAACACAAACACTTCCTGTTACCTTTAGTGATAGTGAAATATCACTTGATCAAAAGCTTACCGCAGTAAAAAATGCAATTCTTGAATCTCTCCCTGAAATGCCTGAAGGCATTGCCGAGATCACTTCAGAAGATATAGAAATTGAACTTGATGCAGAAAGTAATTATAGTGAAGCTACTGTTACGATTACTGTAACTGCTGA
>CAYJOZ010000082.1:0-7462 GCA_964371925.1 uncultured Treponemataceae bacterium
GAATAAAGTTGCTCCTCCATTTAGAAAAGTTGAGCTCGATATTATGTTTGGTAAGGGTGTTTCTGCAATTGCAAGTCTCTTAGATTCAGCTGTTCGACATGGCTTTATTGATAAGAAAGGTGCATGGTATACAACAGAAACAGAAAAAGTAGGGCAAGGTCGAGAAAATGCAATTAACTTTTTAGAACAAAATCCTGATTTTACTTTTGAAGTAGAAAAGAAAATTGGTGAAAAGCTCTTTCCTGGACAAGTGTTAAAGGAAGCTCCTAAGCAAAAAAAAGCTGAAGTTAAAGAAGAAAAAACTGAAGACGCAAATTCTTTAAGTGGAGATTTGTTCTAAAGTGAATACAGTTTTTTTGTCTTTAGGGTCCAATAAAGCAACCAAACACAAGGGGGTTGACCTAACTCCCCATGTTGTACTTAAAATGGCTGTAGAGAGGCTTTCAGAGTCTTTAGAAGGTTTTATTGTATCTTCTGTATATATTACAAAACCAATGTATGTTGAAGATCAAGAATCCTTTCATAATTTAGTTTTATTTGGAACATATTCTGGTGAAGTTGAAGATCTGTTTTCTTTTACTCAAAGTATTGAGTGTGAGTTTGGACGGGACAGAGAGAAAGAGTTTCGAAATGGGCCTAGAAGTCTCGATATAGATATTTTATTGTTTTCGGATAATGTAATTATGAGTGATACATTGCAGATTCCCCATCCCAAAATAGAGGAAAGGGCATTTGTTCTTGTACCAATGCTTGAGATTTTTCCAGAATGTGCCGATAATTCTAAAAGGGATTACTACATGCATTGCTTGCAGAAACTAGATAGTAGTGAGGTAGTAAAAAAGTCATCCCTTTAATGCGGAGGTACAAGATGGAGCTAGAGCACAAGATTGACAATGATAGTAGAACCTATAACTTATCACAGTTTGAAGGTCCCTTAGATTTATTGTTATCTTTAATAAAGAAAAATGAAGTTAATATTTATGATATTCCAATTGGAGACATAACAGAACAATACTTAGATTATTTGGATTATGCTGTTGTGACTGATCTTGAAAACTTAACAGAGTTTTATTCTTTAGCTGCTGAGCTTATATATATCAAGTCTCATTTATTGTTGCCAGTTGAAACAACCTTTGATTCTGAGATGGAAGATCCAAGACAAGAACTTGTAGATAAGCTAATTGAATATCAGAAATTTAAGAAACTATCGGAATTAATTGAAGAAAAAGAAGAAGAAACTGAATGGAACGTAGAACGAAAAAAAATTCAAAATGTTTTACCATTTGAAGAAGAAGAATTGTGGGAAAAAATTGATACTTGGACATTGATGAAAACATTTACACAATTAGTAGGTACACATTCAGGCGATAAAATAATGAGTATGTATGAAGAGATATCCGTCGGAGAAAAGATTACACTCATGAATGAATTTTTTGAAAATAAAGGCGAATGCTTTTTTACAGACCTAATTATTCGTAAAGAAAGTATTATGGATATAGTTTGCGCATTTATGGCAATATTAGAGGCAGTAAAATTTCATTCCGCATGTATATTACAAAACCGAATGTTTGGTGATATAAAAATCATGCCTGTAAAGGCAGCATAATTGTGGGGTTACACGTGGATTTAGAAAAAGAAACCGCACTCGTTGAAGCAATATTCTTTTTAGAAGGTGAGTCTTTAAGCGTAGATGGTATTGTACGTATTTCAAATCTTTCAAAAGATGTAGTAAATATGTGCTTAGAAAGACTTCAAGAACGATACAATGCAATCGACTCAGCATTAGAATTACAACAAATTGGAGGCGGATGGCTTCTATGTGTAAAAAAAGACCTTTGGGGTTCGCTTAAAGAACGATATGGGAAAAAAAATGAAGGTAAGCTTTCAAAGGCAGCACTAGAAACGCTATCGATTATTGCGTACTCACAGCCCATTACGCGTGGGGAAATCGAAGCTATTAGAGGTGTATCTGCAGATAATATGATACGTCATCTTTTCGAAAGAAATATGATAAAAGAAGTTGGGAAAAAAGATGTACCGGGAAAACCTGTTCAATATGGTACGACTAAAGAATTCTTAAAAATATTTAGGCTTAATAGCATCGCCGACCTTCCAAAACTAGACGAAACAGAAAGTGAGAGATTTGAACTTGCAAGATAATGAAATACGGTTACAGTTGTACTTAGCTAGATGTGGTGTTGCAAGTCGGCGTGCAGCTGAATTTATTATTACTGACGGACGTGTTACTGTAAATGGCAAAGTTGTAACAGTGCAGGGTACCAAGGTTATACCAAGCGATGTTGTCTGTGTTGATGGTAATGTTGTAACTCCTGAAGAAGTGAAAAGATATGTGTTGCTATACAAACCTGCAGGATATGTTTGTAGTTTGAATGACGAAAAAAATAGAGAAGTTGCAGCAGATTTATTGAAGCCACATTTTAATGAACGACTTTTTAATGTTGGTAGGCTCGACATGTTTTCAGAAGGCTTACTATTATTTACAAACGATGGGGAGTTTATGCAAAGGCTTTCACATCCGTCATCTCAAATTGAAAAAGAGTATATCGTTGAGTCTAGTATGCCTATTCCATCTGAACTTATTACAAAATTTCAATCTGGTATTCGTGTTGAGGGTGTTTTTTATAAGTGCAGAAGTGCGGAGCTGCTCGGTAAAAAGACAGCAAAATTTATACTTATAGAAGGAAAAAACCGAGAAATTAGACGTGTTTTTGAGCACTTTCAAATTGGAATTAAAACATTAAAAAGAGTAAGAATAGGTCATTTAAAAGTTGATACACTTAAAAATGGGTCTTTCAGAGAAATAAGTAAAAAAGAGATTGATGCTTTTTTTTAGTATGAATGAGGTAGGGTGAAGTTATGGTAGTTGCAATAGATGGACCAAGTGGAACAGGAAAGAGTACTGTTGCAAAATTAATTGCAGAAAAGCTTGAAATTGCTTTTTTAAATTCAGGTAGTTTTTATCGTGCAAGTACTTTGGCCGTTTTAAGAAATAATATCGAAATTACCGATGAAGATAAAATATTGCATTTAATTCAAAACGCAACGCTGGATTATGTTAATGAGCATGTTGTACTAGATGGAGAAGATGTTGAACATTTATTGCACTCAAGTTCGATTGATTTAAATGCATCTAAAATTTCTTGTATTGTTTCACTTAGACATTTAATAAATGAAAAGTTAAGAGAAATAACTAAAAAAATTGATTTTGTCTGCGAAGGAAGAGACATGACTACGGTTGTTTTTCCAAGTGCCGAATATAAATTTTATTTGGATGCATCAGTTGATGAACAAGCAAAAAGAAGGTTCAATCAAAGGCCAGATGGCAAAACACTAGAAGAAATAAAGCAGTCAATCATAGAAAGAGATGAAATAGATAAGAATAAAGCAGAAGGTTCTTTAAAAATAGCAAAAGATGCACAATATATTGACACAACGTACTTGACCATCGAGCAAGTTTGTGACATAATATTAAATAAAATTAACACATAAGGGTTTAATATGGCAGAAATGGAAGTGGAAATGAATGGAACTCAAGACTCCGAGGGGAACATTCAAGCACAATCACTGGATCAGTACAGTTTTAGTACACCTGAACAAGGGCAAACAGTTGATGGAAAAGTTGTTCAAGTAACAGCTGATGATGTCTTTGTCTTCGTTGGAGGAAAATCTGAAGGACGAATTTCAAAAACAGAATTTGAAGTAGTACCTAAGGAAGGGGATACTGTAAATGTTTACGTATCTAAAGTTAATAGCAATGGGGACTTGATTCTTTCTAAGCAACAAGCGGAAAGTAGACGCATTATGGAAACACTTGAAGATGCGTTTGCAGAAAAAAGACCTGTTGAAGGAACAATTACAAAAGAAATTAATAAGGGTTTCGAAGTCGTTTTAGGTGGTGGAATTACAGCATATTTGCCTCTTAGCAGAGCAGATATTCACCGTGTTTCACAACTAGATAAATTGGTTGGTGTTAAAAGTCTTTTTTATATTGACCAGTTGCAAAAAATGGCAAAAAATAAAAAATACAATATAGTAGTCGATCGACGAAAATATCTTGAAGAATCAATTACAACAAATCGTAATAACTTCTTTGACACTATCTCACTAGGTGATACAGTAACAGGTTCAGTAAAAAGTTTTACTAGCTTTGGTGCTTTTATTGATCTTGGTGGCTTTGATGGCTTGTTACACATTAATGACATGAGTTGGGGTCATGTAACACGACCTAAAGACTTTGTAAAAAAGGGTCAAGAAATTACTTTAAAAGTTATTCGTCTAGATCCAGAAGATAAGAGAATTAACTTATCATTAAAGCACTTTTCTGAAGATCCATGGTTAAACTTTGAAGGTAAATATCATGTTGAAGATATAGTAAAAGGCAAAGTAACTAAACTTGCAGACTTTGGTGCATTCATTGAATTAGAAGAAGGTATTGAAGGGCTCGTCCATATAAGTGAATTTTCTTGGGTACGTAAAATTAACAAGCCTAGTGATGTTGTTAAACAAGGTGATGAAGTTGAGTGTATGGTACTTGGGTATGACATTCAAGCTGGTCGAGTATCACTTGGATTAAAACAAGTACAAGAAAATCCTTGGGATACAATTGGCGAAAAATATCCTGTTGATACAAAGTTAAAATGTAAAGTTGTTAAACTTACAAACGCAGGTGCATTTTTAGAATTAGAAGATGGAATCGATGGATTCTTACATGCTGATGATATTTCTTGGACTAAAAAGGTAAAACATCCTCGAACTGAATTAACAGTAGATCAAGAAATTGAAGTACTTGTAGTTGAAAACGATCCAGATAATCATAGACTTAGATTAAGCGTAAAGCATTTGAGCGATAACCCTTGGGCTGACTTTGCAAAAGAGCATCCAGTAGGTTCAATTATTGAAGGTGAAATAGTTTCAATTACAGACTTCGGATTATTTGTTCGTGTCGATAATGGAATTGAAGGTCTTATTAATAAGTCTAATTTAACTGATTCAAGAGAAGAGTCTTATGAAGATGCAGTACAAAAATATACTGTTGGTGATAAGATTAAAGTATATGTTGTAGAAGTAAATCTAGACAAGCAAAAAGTAGCTTTCTCAGTAAAAGAAGTTAAGAAAAAAGCGCAACAAAGCGAAATGTCACACTACATGTCTGAAGGTGGCAATGACTCTGAAGGCGCATTTACATTAGGCGACATACTAAAAAATAAGAACAACTAACGTTCTTAGGTATTCTAACAATGCTGCATAATGCCTTTGATGTAGAAAAACTTAATACACTTGTTGACATCAACACTCGAATTAATTCGAGCTATGAAGATGTCGACAGTTTATTGGTTTATATACTCGAATCTGCTATGCGCTTAGTACGTTGTGAATCATCTTCAATATTACTTATGGAAGGTAAAGACACCCTGAAGTTTCGACTCGCGTTGGGACCGAAGGGTGTTGAAGTATTATCAATACCTGTCTCTGTAGAAAACAGTATCGCAGGCTCTGTTGTTAAAGAAAATAGATCTATTTTAATTGATGACGTTTCTAAACACCCACAGTTCTTTTCTGCAATTCAAAACATGACAGGCTATAAGACTTCGAACATGATTGTTGTGCCTTTACGTGTCGACAATATATGTATAGGGGTAATTGAGTTACTTAATAAGGCAGACAATCAAAACTTTGATAAGAGTGATTTAGAAATACTTGAATTGTTATGTGTGCAAGCTGGTATAGCCTATAAAAATGCTGATATTTATAATAAAACAAAAACTGAAATAACTGAGTTAAAAACTGCAATTTCTGTGCATGATTACCATGAATTTATTGGAAAAAGTCCTGCCATTGTTGACTTGCTAAAAGTAATTGATCAAGTTGCGGCTACAAATGCTTCTGTGTTAATTCAAGGAGAAAGCGGAGTAGGTAAAGAACTTGTTGCAGAAAGAATACATAAATTAAGTGATCGGGTAAAGAAACCTTTTGTTTGTGTAAACTGTGCAGCACTTTCACCACAGCTTTTAGAAAGTGAAATTTTTGGACATGTTCGCGGTGCCTTTACAGATGCAGTTTCAAATCGGATAGGACGATTTGAAATGGCAGACGGTGGAACAATTTTTTTAGATGAAATTGGAGAAATGTCACTCGATTTACAGGCTAAACTTTTACGAGTGATTCAGTTTAAACAGTTTGAGAGAGTAGGTTCAAGCGAGAGCATTACTGTTGATATTAGAATTATAGCGGCAACAAATCGAAACTTAGAGGATTTGGTATCAAATGGGTTGTTTAGGTCGGACTTATTTTTTAGATTAAATGTCCTGCCCATACATGTCCTGCCACTTCGAAATAGACAGGATGATATAGAGCTTCTTGCTGAGTTTTTCTTAAGGAAATTTAGTGTTGAAACAAACAAGCAGTTTACACAATTTTCATCTGCTGCTTTAAAAGCTCTTAAATCATATCAATGGCCAGGAAATGTAAGGGAACTTGAAAACTCTATAGAAAGAGCTTGTGTGCTAGGTACGCCTCCTGAGGTCACTGAGCATGATTTGCGACTTAATAGCGGAGTAAAAAATGACTACATTTTTAATGATACATCGCTAAAAAATGCTGTAAACAATTTTAAGAAAAACTATTTAATACATGTTTTAGAACAATGTAATTGGAATCAAACCGAAGCAGCTAAATTACTAGATGTACAGCGAACATATGTTTCTAAATTGATTTCTGAATTAGATATACGAAAAGGCTTTTAATAGTCTAAATTATTAATAAAATAGGAGTTCACATAATGGAACACACAGAAAAACAAACATTTAATGGAAAGGTTATCTCTTTTATTGAAAAATCACGATTTGTGATAATATTTGGGTTGCTTGCACTTATGGTTATTGCTATTGTAATGGGAATTGTAGTGTATGTAAAAGAGGGAAAACTTGAAGAGGGTTTAACAAAGCTAGACGCAATTGAGTTTAGATTTGAATCATTGGATAGTAATTCAACAACGTATAGCGCTGACCAGGACGATATCATTGCAGAAGTAACTGACTTAGCAAATAGTACAAATGGACTTGTACAATTAAGAGCGTATCTTTTTTTAGCTGATGTAAATTTTGAGCGAGAAAACTGGAGTGAAGCTCTTGATAATTATATACAGGTATATGAGATAGATAAAGATGCATATACAGCACCAATTGCACTTTATAATTCTGCTGTTTCTTACGAAGAACTTGGTGAACTTGATAAGGCGCTTGAGTATTTTTCTATGGTAGAAGAGCATGAAGATTTTTCATTAATGTCTCGAGTTTTATTCAATAAGGCACGAATTGAAGATACACGTGGTAATTATCAAGCAGCAGCAGATACCTATCAAGAATTAAATGATAAGTTTCCATCTACAAATTGGGCTCGCCTTGCAAAAAGCAGACTAATTGTATTACAAGCTGAAAATAAA
>CAYJOZ010000083.1:0-7448 GCA_964371925.1 uncultured Treponemataceae bacterium
TAAGAAAAAGGAAGAATCAGATGAATCATAGAAAAGGTTTTAATCCACTTTCGAGGACTAGCTCACACAGACGAGCAATGTCTCGCAACATGGTAACTTCTTTGTTTCGCTACGAACGTATCACAACCACTAAGGCAAAGGCATTAGAAGTACGTAAAGCAGCTGAAAAAATGATTACCAGAGGAAAGGTTGATACAGTACACAACCGCCGACAAGTAGCAAGATTTATTTCAGATCCTCAAATTCTAGCTAAATTATTTACAGATATTGGTCCTAGAATGAAAGATAGAAAGGGTGGATACACTCGTGTAATGAAACTTGGTTTTCGACAAGGGGACGCTGCAGATGTAGTTATTTTAGAATTAGTTGACTACAAATTTGATGCTGAAAAAGAAACAAAAGCACCTGCAAAGTCTGACAAAGCACCTGCTACTAAAGCAAAAGCTGCTCCTAAATCTGAAGGTAAAGCTGAGCCAAAAGCAAAAAAAGCTCCAAAAGCAGAAGAAGCTAAAGAAGAAAAGGCTGAATAGGGGGAAATATGTCAAAATCACATCGCGGTAAAGGTATTAAAGACCAAGTAAAAAGCGGAAGAGGCTCATGCCCACGCTGTAATAACGCAAATATTAAAGTTCTTTATGAACATGAAATTGATGGGCAAAAAATGACAGTATGTAAATTTTGCAATGCTGCTATTAAAAACAACCCACCACCTAAACCTGTTGTAGAAGAAGCTCCTGCTCCAGCAGTTGAAGAAGCTGCAGAAGTTCCAGCAACTGAGGAAACAGCAGCAGAGTAGACTTTTGTCTAAAAAAAATGGGAAGTATAAATCTTAAGATTTAACACTTCCCTTTTTTTGTGCCTAAATGTAACACTTCACGTATATGATTTTTAACTATCACAGAAAATGATATTTTAAATTTTGCAACAATTTAAAAGTGACGCATTCAAAAGATGGAGATAGTAAAAAAGCAAACATCGCACGCAAATTAATTGTCTTTTCTAAAACTGAAAGAACTGATATAATAGTTTCTAAAGTAGATAAATTACATTCAATAATCTAATAAGCTTGCTTCAAGAATGAGTAAGTGTTTAATAGATGTAGCTTCTGTAGATATCCGTCTTGTAGCGTATACGCATATAATGCGCTTCACTGAGCCTTTAGTGGGAATATATGATATTTTTTGTGTATTAATAAGAACTAGGGCTTAAATAAATTATAAACAAAGAGGTATATAATTGAAAAAATCACAAATAAGAGAAGCCAAACGATTTGTTGTATTGGCAATGGTACTTTTGCAATCTATAACAGTATTTGCAGATATATTTGATTATGTTCAAGAGGGCAACCTAAGTGGAGTTAAGCGTGAATTAGAAAGCGGTGTAGATGTAAACGTTAGAAATAGCAGAGGTTACACACCACTTATGTATGCAAGTTATAGTGGAAACTTGGAAATTGTACAGTATTTGGTTGAAAATGGGGCTAATATTGAGGAAAAAAATACCTACGGAGATCCACCATTGCGTTTAGCAGCATATTCTGGACAAAGAGAAGTATTTGATTATCTTTTAGAACAGGGTGCAGATATAAACATAAGGGGAGGTGAAGACCTAACCATATTAATAAGTGCAGTGCTTTCAAGAAATGAAGATTTTGCAAAATATGTTTCACAAATAGAAGGGATAAAACTTTTTGCGCAGACTGAAGGTAACAATGCATTAGATTATGCAAATTTATTGGGATTGGAAGAATTGGCAGATTACTTTCGGAATCTGGGCTTTGGTACAACGCAGCACAAAGAAAACACTATATATCTTACAACTGACAATTTGCGCCTTCGAATTACTGAAGGTTTGAACGGGAAGCAATTGTTCACACTCTGGAACAAAACACCAGTATTAGTTAAAGAAATAGGCGCAGTGGAAACTATAGATAGCCTAAAATCTCATTGGCTCAAAATAGAGATTCCTTATGATTGCTCAGACACAAGTGGAAATAGAGTTCAAAAGGGTACTGTTGGCTGGGTATTTGGAGGTTATGTTTCTGAAATAGATTATAAATCGCAACAAGAAAGTGATCTTGCAGAACTAAGAGAAACACTTGAAAAATACGATTCGCAATACAGGTAACTACTATTAATCGGGAATTAAATAATAAAAACTTCTCAGAATGCTAGTGCTTATGAGTCCACCTATTTTAGCAGTTGGATATTAAAAAATCTGACTTTATACAATGGCGCAAAAAAGCAAATAAATTTTCAAATTCATGGTTTATACACTATTCAAAAGATTGCATTTGTGTTAACATATCCCATGAATGTAGTAGTAATAGGTGCCCAATGGGGCGATGAAGGTAAAGGAAAAATTGTAGACTATTTAGCTGATGAAGCTGAAGTAGTTGTTCGTTATGCTGGTGGTGCCAATGCTGGTCACACAATAGTTGTAGATGGAGTACAATACGCTTTGCATTTGGTTCCATCAGGCATTTTACATAAGGGAAAAAAAGCCTACCTAGGGATGGGAATGGTAATTGATCCAAAGGCACTCTTTGAAGAGCTATCAATGCTTAAGGAAAAAGGTATTGACTGGGAGGGGCGCGTTTTTATATCAGACCGCGCACATTTAGTTTTACCCCGCTATAGAGAAATGGATAAAGTGCGAGACGCAGCACGAAAAAGTCCGATAGGAACAACTGGCCGCGGAATTGGTACAACCTATTCTATGAAGTCTGAAAGAGATGGTATTCGACTCAGTGATCTAACATGGAAAGATAAAATGGATGAACTGGAAGAAGAAGATAGAAATTTCTTAGCACCATATATTGATGATTTAGTTAAAATGCGTGTTGATATTACAGCAGAACTGTGGAAATACAGAGGGGCAAAAGTTCTAATGGAAGGAGCCCAAGGTGCCTTATTAGATTTAGACTCAGGTACATATCCATATGTATCGTCTGGAATGTCATGTGCATCAGGTGCCGCAGTAGGTTCTGGCTTAGGACCTAAAAATCTCGATGAGATTTTAGGCGTATTTAAGGCATACTCAACGAGAGTAGGAAATGGACCTATGCCAACAGAATTTGATGAAACAACACAAAGTGAACTGTATCATTATGTTCGCGAAACAGGACGAGAATACGGTGTAACTACAGGAAGACCGCGCCGTTGTGGTTACTTAGATCTTGTAGCGCTTCGGTATGCTTGTCGAGTTAACTCAATTACAAGTCTTGTATTAACACATTTAGATATTTATGATACCTTAGATGAAATCGAAGCCTGTGTGGCATATGAAATAGATGGGAAAGAAATAACAGACTTTCCTTCTTCAATCGAAGCTTTGGAAAGAGCAAAGCCTGTGCTTAAGAAGTTTAAAGGCTGGAAGACGCCATTAAATAAATGTCGTTCTTATGATGACTTAGCTGAAAATGCTCGCACTTACGTAGAGTTTATCGAACAGTACTGCGAAACTTTTGTAGGTATTATTTCAGTTGGATATGAAAGAGATGACACCTTTGTAAGAAAACAACCTTTTGGGGGATAAATTATGGTTACACTCGGAGATCTTGGTGAATATACCTTTCCTGCTCTCTTTAATAACTCTGTCCAATCTTTTCCGCAGTGTAATGCGTTATCTTTTGTAGACACGAAGCCACTAACCTATGCAGATGTTGAAAGAAAAACTGCAGAGGTTGCAAAAATGTTATGTTACCTCAATGTAAAGAAGGGAGACAAGATAGCAATATGGAGCGGTAGTGATCCTAATTGGTGTATTGCTTATTTTGCACTAGTAAATTATGGTGCAATTGCTGTACCAATTTTACCTGACTTTAGCATAGCAGAAGTGGAAACAATATTAACGCATGCTGGCGTCTCTGGAGCATTTGTTTCAGAAAAAATGCAAAAAGCAACATTAACTTTATCATCAAAGATAGTACCACTTATTATTAGAGTAGAAGACTTTTTAATTATTCGTAAAGATAAAAAAGATCAAAAAGAACCTTTAAATATTTCATCTGAAATAGCACAAGTCGAGCTACCGGTAGTAACAATTGATGAGAGCGATACTGCTTCAATAATATATACATCCGGTACTACAGGTAGGTCGAAGGGTGTTGAATTAACTCACAAAAATTTGGTTTTCATGGCAATACAAGTCCAAACGGTACAACGAATTAACAAAAGGGATAGATGCTTGTCATTTTTACCTCTATCCCATGTTTATGAGTTTTCTATAGGATTTATAATGCAGTTTATGAATGGAGTATGCATCTATTATCTCGGTAAACCGCCGACTGTTTCATCATTGCTCCCAGCTTTTAAAAAAGTTAGACCAACAATTGTATTAAGTGTTCCTATTATTATGGAAAAAATTTATAAAAATAAAATTGTTCCAACATTTACAAAAAAAGAATTTGTTAAAAAATTGTATTCAATTCGTTTTTTTCAGATTATTTTGCATAGGATTGCTGGTAAATCACTTAAAAAAACTTTTGGTGGGCGGTTGCGATTTTTTGGTATCGGTGGTGCTAAAGTAGATCCTGTTGTAGAGCAATTTATGAAGGATGCAAAATTTCCATATGCAATTGGATATGGACTAACAGAAACAGCACCGCTTTTAGCCGGTTGTAACCCGAAAAATACAAAACCCGGAACCGTTGGTCCTGTGATGGAAGGGGTACAACTTAAAATATTAAACCCAGATCCAGAGACAGGTATCGGTGAAGTTATAGCAAAAGGTGAAAATATCATGAAGGGTTATTATAATGAACCTGAACTAACAGCAGATGTTTTTACAACCGATGCAGATGAATGCGGTGCAGGATGGTTTAAGACGGGAGATTTAGGAGAAATATCAAAGGGACGTTTGTCTTTAAAGGGCAGATTAAAAAACATGATATTGGGATCAGGTGGAGAAAATATCTATCCTGAAGATATTGAATTCGTCCTTAATCAACACCCAAAAGTTCTAGAATCTTTGGTAGTTGAAGATGAGTTAGGTCTTGTAGCTTTAGTGCAATTAGATGAAGAGAAAATTTCTAATGGAATTTTAGGAACAGTTGAAGATATAAAAGAAGCAATATTGTTTAAACAAGAAGAGATTTTATCTGAAATTAAGTATTTCACAAATAGTCAGGTAAATAAATTTTCCAAAATATCTGTAGTAAAGACTGTAGCGGAGTTTGAAAAAACAGCCAGTTCAAAAATTAAACGATATCTATATAATTTAACAGGTGGTAATAAAAAGTAATATTGCCAACTATAAGTATTTAGTTCTAGAAGCAAACTGAAAGTTCTACTATTCAGTTTGCTTTTTTATTAAAAAGTGCCTTTTGATAAAATGCTTTCAATTAGCTTAATTTCTTCTTGTGTAAAGTTTACACTATGAGTTATAGCAACATTTTCTTTTATCTGCTCACATTTAGATGCACCAATAAGTACGCTAGTCACCGTGTTATCTTGTAAGAGATATGATAAAGCCATTTGCGCTAATGTTTGCCCTCTTTTTTCTGCAATTTCATTTAGCTGAGCAATTTTTGATAAAAGATCCTTACTTAGTGTTGATTCTTTTAAAAATCTGCCATCAGTTTTTACTCTGCTGTCGTTGGGGATATCAAATAAATACCTATCTGTTAACAAACCTTGCGCTAAAGGGCTAAAAACTATCAATCCCTTGCCTAGTGTCCGACATTCACTTTTAAGCTTGTTCGTTTCAATTGTCTTATCAAGTAGTGAATATTTGTTTTGATTAATTATAAAAGGGCAATTAAGTTTAGAAAGAATCTTAGCAGCCTTTTTCATTGTCTTCCCATCATAGTTTGATAAGCCAATATATAATGCTTTACCTGACTTAACAATAGAATCTAATGCTCCCATGGTTTCTTCTAGCGGTGTGTTCGGATCCATTCTATGATGGTAAAAAATATCTACATAGTCTAGCTTCATTCTTAATAAGCTTTGGTCTAAGCTTGAAATCAAATACTTCCTACTTCCCCAGTCTCCATACGGACCATCCCACATAGTGTAACCAGCTTTTGTAGAAATTATAAGTTCATCTCTATATAAATGTAAATCTGATTGAAGGATTTTTCCAAAATTCTCTTCTGCACTTCCAGGTTCGGGTCCATAATTATTGGCTAAATCAAAATGTGTAATTCCTAAATCAAATGCAGTAAAACAAAGTTTTTTCATATCGTTTATATCTGCATTAGTGCCAAAATTATGCCATAAGCCCAGTGAAATTATTGGTAGTTTCAACCCACTGTTTCCACATTGATTATACTTCATTTCTGTGTAACGAGATTCGCATGGTACGTATTTCATCTTAGTCTCCTAATCGTAGTTATACTAAATAGATAAGCGCGCAAAAAAATTAACTTAATGGTGCAATTGTAAAAGTTGATTTTCCATTCTTTTTAGATATATACATTGCCCTGTCTGCGCTATTAAATAAGGAGTTATAGTCTAACCCATTTTCAGGGGCTTGGGATATACCAATACTAGCTGAAACTGTAATTGCTTTATTTGTCTTAGTTGTATAAGTATGGGTTACTGCAGCACAAATATCTTGAGCTTTTCTCTTAAGAATTTCTGGTTGTAATATATCGGGGGTAAAAGCAATAAACTCATCTCCTCCAATTCGCGCAATAATATCATATGATCTAAAATGAGTTTTGATGTCATTGTAAATTGTTATTAATACCTCATCCCCAAATGAATGCCCAAAATTATCATTAGCTTGCTTAAAATTATCCAGGTCAATCATAAAAAAAGTTCCTTTTTCCGTTTCTTTTAGGTGCTTTTTTATGTAGCCTTGAGCTGCTGCTTTATTATATCCTCCTGTTAGAGAATCTCGTTCGGCACGTTTTCTAAGCGCTAAATTTTCCTCTTTCTCATTATGAATCTCTTGAATTAAAGTAATAGCATGAATCTCATTTGTAGCCTTGTCAATTCGACTTTTCACGGTAAGTTTATGCCATATATAAGGATTGTTTTCAGAATGAACTTCCGGATATTGTAAGGCTCTATATTCTCGTTCGATCTGAACAACTCCCTTCTTGTACGATTCACTGATATAATCTACAGAAATAGAACATATAATTTCCTTATCATCACTGTGTATAAATCTTGTAGAAGCAGATTTCAAAAAATGTGAGTAAGAATCATACAAGGTAATGTCTGAGTCATTTTCATTTACAACAAGCCGTGTAAGGCTGTCTTTTGTACAGTTAAACTCAATATATACCTTTGTGCTATTGAGTAACGCTTCTTTTAAATGCTTTTCTTTACTTATTGTATTTTCAAGCTCTGATGCCTTTTTTTTATAAGTATGTAAGTTAATGATATTAAAAAGAATGAATAAAGAAATGTAAAAAAGAAAAAGAAATGTCGTAGGCAAAACAATCTGTTGAACACTAATTCCTGTAGCGGTGCTCTTTAAGGAATATATACTTG
>CAYJOZ010000084.1:0-7168 GCA_964371925.1 uncultured Treponemataceae bacterium
AAATTATTGACTCAATTTTGTCATGGGATGAAGGAAGTCGTATTCAAATACTTGCTCCTGTTATTTGGGGTAAAAAAGGTGAGCATCAAAAAATAATAGAGGATGCAAAAACAGCAGGGTTCGTTCGCGCTCGTATAGATGGCCTAATGGTAGACCTAGAAGAAAGCATCCACTTAGATAAGCAAAAAAAGCACAATATTGAGCTTGTAATAGACCGCTTAATCTTAAAAGACGATATTAGACGTCGTTTAGCAGACTCACTTGAAACAGCACTCACATCTGCAAATGGGATAATAACGGTAATAAAGCAAAATGCAGAAACGAAAGAAGAGACTGAGCATTTCTTTTCACAAAAAAATGCATGTCCTGACTGTGGTATATCGTTTCCAGAATTACAACCACGCCTCTTTTCTTTTAATAATCCATTTGGAGCATGCCCAGATTGTACAGGTCTTGGCGAAAAAATGGAGTTTGACTTTGATCTCGTGTGCCCAGATAAAAGCCTTTCATTTAACCAAGGTGCCTTTAACTGGTATAATCCAGACTCCGCATGGAATAGAGCCCGTTTTGAAAGCCTTGCAGACCACGTAGGTTTTTCATTAGACACTCCAATTGATGAGTTAACAAAAAAAGAATTAGACGCTATTCTAAACGGAACAAAAGAGAATATCCACTTTGTATACGAAAAGCAAGATGGCTCAGGTTATTCATCATACGACCAACGCTGGATAGGACTTTTTGCAGATTTACGTAGACGATATAGAGAAACCTATTCTGACGCACAAAAGGTAAGCTTAGAAAAGCTTATGTCGAAGCACGATTGCGAAACATGCGGAGGAAAACGCTTAAAACCAGAAGCCCTTGCAGTAAGAGTTTCTGACAAAAATATTTTTGAACTTACTGTTATGTCTGTTGGCGAGTCTGTTAAGTTTTTTGATGACATTAGCTTTACAGAAACTGAACAAAAAATTGCAGAGCAAATTTTAAAAGAAATTAAAAACAGACTTCGATTTTTGTTTAACGTAGGGCTTGATTACTTAACGTTAGAAAGACAAGCTGCTACCCTTTCAGGTGGAGAAGCTCAACGAATTAGGCTTGCAACACAAATAGGTTCTAGCTTAGTTGGCGTATTATATATTTTGGATGAGCCTTCAATTGGTTTACACCAACGAGATAATCAAAAACTTATTGATACCCTAACCTATTTACGAGACCTTGGAAACACATTAATAGTTGTTGAACATGACGAGCAAACGCTACGCACTGCAGACTACATTATTGACCTAGGGCCAGGCGCTGGTGTGCACGGTGGATATATCACCGCTCAAGGCACCCCCGATGAAGTAGCAAAGGTTAAAGAAAGTTTAACTGGTCAGTATCTTGCAGGCACTTTAAAGATGGATATTCCTGAAAAAAGACGTGAGGGAAACGGGAAGCAAATTTCTATACAAGGTGTAACAGAACATAATTTAAAAGATGTTTCAGTCGATTTTCCACTTGGAAAGTTTACCTGTGTTACGGGTGTTTCAGGCTCTGGAAAGTCTACACTTATAAGTGATTGTTTGTATCCATCGCTATCAAACAGATTAATGAGAACATCGCATCAGGTAGGTGCGTATAAAAAAATCGAAGGCTTTGAGCACATTGATAAAATTATTAATATAGACCAAAGCCCAATTGGTAGAACACCAAGGTCAAACCCTGCAACCTATGTTGGGGTGTTCAATGGAATACGTGACCTTTACGCAAGTTTACCCGATGCAAAAGCGCGTGGATATAAGGCCGGTCGTTTTAGTTTTAACGTAAAAGGCGGAAGGTGTGAAAACTGTCAAGGCGCAGGTACAATCACTATTGAAATGAACTTTTTAGCGGATGTTTATATTACCTGTGATGTGTGTCATGGTAAACGTTTTAACCAAGAAACCTTAGATGTTCACTACAAGGGTAAAAATATTGCAGATGTACTAGACATGACCATAGAAGAAGCTGCAGAGTTCTTTGCACATATTCCACATATTTCTAAAAAAATGAATACTCTATTATCGGTAGGACTAGGCTATATAAAATTAGGCCAGTCTGCTCTCACCCTTTCAGGTGGAGAAGCGCAACGGGTAAAACTTGCAAACGAGCTTGCACGCCCTTCTACTGGTAAAACATTTTACATACTGGATGAGCCTACTACAGGGCTTCACTTTGCAGACGTACTACAACTTATGGATGTTATTAAGCGCCTTGTAGACCAAGGGAACACTGTTGTAATGATTGAACATAACTTAGATGTAATTATGCAAGCTGACCATATTGTTGATCTTGGCCCTGAAGGTGGCTTTAGAGGTGGCACAATTATTACTACAGGTACTCCAGAGGAAGTTGCAGAATGTAAAGAATCTCATACTGCAGTATTTATAAAAGAAATGTTAGAAAGAAAATAGTAACAAAAATGATTCAGTCTGTCCGTGTTTCCATTGTGATGCTTCTCATGTTTCTTTTTACACTACCCATTTTTTCGCAAGAAAATACACAAGACGAGACTGAAGAATCTATCATTACGATAGAAAATGCACTTACAACAACATATATCCAAAACGAAGAAAATGAAACTGAAACCATACATTTTGAAGGTGATGTACACATATCTGTTCAAAAAGGAAATTCCTTAACAACAATATATGCAGATTTTATTGACTTCGACAGATCAAGAAACAGTTTATATGCAGAAGGCTCTGTTATAATGGAGCAGCAAACAGATGGAGAAGTAACAGAAAGCTTAACTGCAGATTCATTGTTATTCGACACAGAAAAGCTTGAAGGTTTTTTTAATTCAGGCCGCGTCACTCAAGAGCAGCAAGAATCTCTTAATTTGGATGATGGCTCGGTATTAGTAGTATCATCAGAGCTTTTTGCACGTGGTAGTTCGAACACGGTCACATTTAAAAATGGAAGCTTAACCTTTTGTGATGACGAAAATCCACATTGGAAAATAAATGCAAGTAGAATATGGCTTTTGCCTGGAAATGAATTTGCCTTTGCGAATGCTCTTTTATTTGTAGGCCCAGTTCCCGTAATGTATTTTCCCTTTTTTTACTATCCTAAGGATGAACTTGTGTTCAATCCATCTTTTGGGTATAGGTCTCGTGAGGGATTTTTTATTCAAAGTACGACATATATTGTTGGCCGAAAATCTTTAAGTGCAAGTAGTGATGACAGTGAAAGCGATATTGGCTTTAACTTTATGCAGCAAAATCAATTAAAAGAGCAAGAACTTCAAGGGCTTATTTTACGAAATCTTGATAAAAATGCAACTATGCCTTCCGATTATTTAAAAATTATGGCAGACTACTATACGACACTAGGAGGCATGGTAGGTATAGCCGGTTCATTTGAGCCCAACACTACTCTAAAAAATATTGAGTTTGATACAAGGCTTGGATTTACTAACTCTGTTTTTAATATTGATGGATACCCAATGTATGTTTCATATCATGACAATCAAAAGTATAGCAATTATGGGTGGTTTTTCGGATCTAAGCTACCCTTTCGTTATGGACTTACATTTAACACCGACATAGAATTTGACGATCTTCGTATTTCAATTGATATGCCATTTTACTCAGACCCCTGGTTTTCTGATGACTTTGGAGAAAGAAGTGAGTCTATGGACTGGATTGACTTTTTTTTAAGTGGTGCATTAACTGCACCAGCAGTTGAAGAAGATGATGATGCAGATGAAATTACAGGCTTTACATGGGATATTAGCGCATCATTTAGCCCCTCAACTTCGAACTTAGCACCGTGGATTACAGACTTATCTCTTACATCATTAAACTCAGCTCTTGTTTTTTCAAGCCAAGATGCACCAGATAGTGATTTTGAAAATGTAGTTACCAAACAAAATAGCCCAAATAGAGAGTTTTTTTATCCATCTCAATTAAAGCCAATAAACGCAAAAGTATCAATTCAAGGCACATTATTTAACTGGTCTAGTAACTCTAGCGATTTTAATCTAGAGAAAAATAGCGAGGATACTATCCCTGATGATGACCTTTTATCATTATTAGAAGATCTTATAATTCCTCCCTTACTAAGCTCTGAAGATTCAGATAACACACAGGAAACTTCAACACCTCAAGAAGATTTATTGGATATTTCAACGTTACCTCAGATAGTGACAGAGCAGATTAATAGCAGTGTGGATGTCTATTCTTCCTACAATATAAACTATAAAATAATTCCTGAAGTTTCGACGTTATATGCATACAGTGGTACAAAACCTGGTAGTCTTGGAACAGAAGCAATTGCACCTTCTGATATCAATATAAAGTCGGCGCAAATATTCTTTAAGTCCCCAATAAACATTACAGGTAACTTAAATGCGCAATCCTCATTATTTTCTATAACAAATAGCTTTGACTTTACGCCTCAGTATCAATCACATCATATATTATCAGATGCATATTATTCAGAAATAGAAAAGGAAGAAGTACTATTAGATGACTATCAAGCCTATCAGCTTAATTTAAAAAATAATAATGTTGTTTCTATTCGGCCCTTCCAAAATTCAAATACTTTTAGCAATACCTCGATAAATTGGAATACATCTGTAAATATTATTAGAACAGATTTTACAGGAACCATTGATGAGCCAGAGTGGGAATACTTAACACCTGCATGGGACGATGATTCCATTACTTCTCATAATGTAAATGCGGCATTTGAAGCAAAGCAAGGCTCATACTATCAAAGAGTAACACTTGAAACGAATTTACCACCGCTCGTTGACCAATACTCTGCAACTTTAGCGCTTGGTTTTCCATTTGGGACAGTTACGGGAACAAGTGGATACAAACAAGAAAGTTCAACATCGTCTAAATGGCTTTTTATGCCTTTTAAACAGTCATCTTCTTGGTCCTTTTTTGAAAAAAATCAATTTGGAGAAGAAAATGAAAATAAAGTAACGTTACGGCAGTCATTTGAATACGATATTGAAAATAATACTTCAGAAACTTTTTCTGCAAGCTTGCTCTGGCGTGGGCTACA
The DNA here is from genome assembly GCA_964371925.1 of uncultured Treponemataceae bacterium. GTDB lineage: Bacteria > Spirochaetota > Spirochaetia > Treponematales > Treponemataceae > CAYJFX01. The sequence goes on from CAYJOZ010000084.1 coordinate 5,038, forward strand.
GTTTTCATATACAATGAGAAATGATTATGATTATACCCTTGACCAAGTAAATGGATGGGTTGCTAGTCCTGAAAAAACATTCTCACCGTATTCATTTGCATTTATATGGAATATACAGGATTATGAGATTCAGAATGAAGATAAAACACTTAGCTTTAAACCTGGTTTATCTACATCGATTTCTTGGGATATGTTAATTCCAACGCGAAGCTATTTTACTTTTAAGCCTTCGATATCTTTAGAAATAAAAGACTTGCTAAAGCTCACTTTTTCTTCAGAAACTAGAAATGATCAGCTAGTTCGTTATGTGCAAGATATCATTGGTTTTTCACAAGAAATACCGGGCGAAAAAAATATATTTATTGATTTATTGAACTCTTTTGCATTTTCTGATAGTGCAAAACGCCAGTCCTCGGGATTTAACATTGAGAGTTTTAATGTTGCACTAGAACATGATTTACACGACTGGACTTTAACTTCCGAATTCGAAATTGAGCCACGAATTATTACCGAATCCGATGGATCAAAGTACTTTGATTATAGTCCCTATTTTACGCTCTCTATTTTATGGAAGCCTATGGCAGGAATAAAAACTACAATTGAAGATGATTATGGAGACTTTATCTTAAATCCTTAAGTTACTGTATCTGACATAACAGATCGAGCTTCTTCCATTGCTACAGAAATTTGCTTAAAGTGTTCATACACAACAAAATACGTAATTTCGTTGCTTTTGCCTTTTGGCTGAACCGTATGACGAAGACTGTCGGGAAGATTAATTAGCAAAAGTTCACGAACCTTATCTGAAATTACTATTTCACCTGGCGGGCAAAAGTGTTCCAAACGAGATGCTGTGTTCACCGTATCGCCTATCAATGTATTGTCAAAACGATTATGGCCGCCAACGTTCCCACGAATAACGGGGCCTGTATGAATGCTAATTCTAAATTGTAAATCTTGTTTACCTTTTAATTTTTTAAATGTTCTACGAATTTCAAGTTCTTTTTGAATAAAATACATACTTCGCACAGCCTTTTCGGTTGAATCAAAAACAGCAAAAAAGGCATCTCCAATAAACTTATCTATATCGCCATCATATTCATAAACATAGCGTGATACAACTTCAAATACTTCGTTGAGCATTGCAATAACTTCTTTAGGATTAAGATTTTCAGAAATCTTTGTAAAACCTGCAATATCCCCAAAAACAACGGTAGCATCTTTTTCTTCACTGGGTAGTTGTAACTTTTGTAAGTGCGCACATCTTTGAGCAGTATTCCAAATAGTGCGTGGTACATAATCTTTTATAAGATCTAACATAATATAGTCAGTAACAGCTTGGTCTTGTAAGTCTGTAGTTTTTGTAATTTTTTCAGACATGACTAATGCATTGAGCAGCAGTGGTCGTAATGAAAGAAATGATATTGTATCACTAAGGCGTGCTTCGGAAATAACTTTATCGGCACCCATTTGTAGCATTTCTTTAATCTCACCTCTATTGGAATGAGGCGTAATGACCATAACAAAAATATGGTGAAGGGCATCATCGTTCTTAATTGTTGATATAAAATCACCAACAATATCAGGTCCAAAGTCTGAGTCAATTACAAAAACCCCTACTTTTTGAGAAAAAAGATGATTATATGCAACTTCTATATTGCGTTCACATACGAGGTTAATATGCGTTTTTTGATTTTCTTCAAAATCCCTTATTTCTTTTGTCCACTTTGATAAGTCGTAACGACCAACATACAATACTTCTAAACTCATAATAGACATGGTATGGCATAAATAGTGATTTGTCAAGAAAAATTATTGACACTTATTTTTTTTCGTGATACAGTCACATAGTTTACTTACAAAATAAAATATTGGAGAAATTATGCTACTTGTGCACTACCCAAAATGTTCAACATGCCAAAATGCTAAAAAATGGCTTGTAGAAAACAACATACCTTTTACTGAACGAGATATTAAACTAGAAAATCCAACAAAAGAAGAACTTGCCACTTGGTTAAAAAAAAGTGGCCTCGACATAAAAAAATTATTTAATACAAGTGGTCTTGTGTATAAAGATTTGAAGCTAAAAGATAAACTTTCATCAATGACTGAAGACTAAAAACTAGAGATA
>CAYJOZ010000085.1:0-7124 GCA_964371925.1 uncultured Treponemataceae bacterium
TAGTGCTTGGCATATATAATGGTACAACAGCTTTTGTGTCCCATTTTGAGGAATCAAGAGGATTTACAGGAGCGCAATAAGGAGAACTATGTCTATAAATACAATAAAAAATTCTATGACACTAAAAAAAGCATTTATACTCATAACTGCTTTTGTACTGGTGATTTCTTCGGTATTATATGCAATTTTTTCACCTGGAATAAGAGTGGAACTTATGTTTGAATCTATGGATTCAAAAACGCTTTATACTGAGTCACGATACATACCTCGTAACACTGCACAAACAGATATACAGTATTATGTTGACGAATTATTACTCGGCCCAATTTCAAACAGATATAAACCTTTATTTGCAAATGGGACAAGAGCTTTGTCTTGCTTCTTAAACGAAGAAAATATTTTATACATTAACCTTAATGAAAATGCCTTAATACAAGGAAATGGATCATCTAATGCAGTATTTGCGTGTGAATTATTAAAAAAAAATGTACTTAAAAACTATAAACATGTCGATAATGTAAGAGTATTCATAATGGGAAATTTGGTAACACAAAATTGACAAAAATATTAGGTTTTTTTATAAAAAAACCATTGACAAAATGTTGTATAGCGTGTAACCTATATACATATGAATATAAATAAATTCACTACCAATAAAAAGGAGTTTGAAATGAAGAAGTTTTTATTTTTTATGCTAGTCTTACTTCTAGTTGCAGGGAGCTTCACTTTCGGTGAAAAAGCAACTCTTATAGACTTTGCAGCCCTTGAGCCGGACATCGTTGCCGGTGAGGATGGAAATCCAACAGTGCATAGTAGAACTGCAATGGATTTTTCTGACGTTTCAGCAATTAATTTTGATGAAACTCAAAAAGCACTTATGAGATCATCTCTCGCATTACCTGACTGGGAAGTACATCTTAATGATTCTGCTCAAACAGTTACAAATATGAGAAACTCAATTGTTAAGCCTGCACCTAACGTTGCTGGTCCTTTCGAAGGATTAAACGTAATGGGTGTTCGTGTTCTTTTCCCAACAGCACCTGTTAATGCAAATGCTCGTATTCAACCAGCTTTTGACATTCCTGCTTTTGAACCAATGGCTGAAATTGATGAAAACGGACAAAAAATCCCTGGTACAGAAGTACCTGGTGTTTACCGATTTAGAAAACAAGCAGATGATGCTGTAGGTTATGGTGTTCTAGAAAACGTTGGAACAGTAAAATCTATTTCATTAACTACTTTAGGAAATCAATATCCACACGCAGTATACGTAATTTTAAGTGATAACGATGGTGTAGAAAGAAGATACTACATGGGTACTCTTAACTTTGATGGTTGGAAAAACCTTATTTGGAATAACCCAGACTATGTAACTGACATTCGAAACCGTGAAATCCGTGTTTATCCTATCTATCCTAGAGGACTTCCTTTTGTTAAGTTCGAAGGTTTATTAGTAACACGTGACGGTTCACATGAAGGTGGAAACTTTATCGGTTATTTCAAACAAGTTGATGTTATATATGATAGAGCAGTTGCTCAAACAGAACGTGATATTCTAGATGAAGACCTATGGGGAATCATCACAGAACAAGAAGACAGACGACAAGCTTTAGAAGTAAGTCGCTTCGGAAACGTACAAGTTAATCGTTTTATTGAAGAAAACAATCTCGCAAGAGAAGAAGCTTTCTCAGTAGAAGTAACTGGACAAGCTGCTGAATAATTCAGTTCTGTTTTAATAAAATACCTTCACATTTAGTGAAGGTATTTTTTTTGTTGCGAAATTTCGTAGACAGTGCTATACTATTATTATGGCACGTAAAAAAAATACTTTAATTAAGTCTAAAGACGCGCTGCGTCTTATGCACGAAAAACATAAACCAAATCTAGAAAAAATTCTTTTCGCTCTCGAATCGGATATAAAATCAAAATTAAAGCCTCTTTCTATGCCTTCATACAAATCTCGAATAAAGGATTTTACAAGTTATTATAGAAAGTTACGTCGAACAAATAAATTATTATCAGACTCAAAAGATCTGCTACTACTCACTGATTTAATAGGAATAAGAATTATTTGTCCATTTCTAGAAGATATACAAGTAATTGAAAATCAAATGATTGCATTATATAATGTGGTTGAAATAGAAAAAAAAGGCGCAGATAGGCGGTTTAGTGAGTTTGGATATGAATCTACACATTTGCTTATTAATATTCCACCCGCCATATTAGCGGAGAACTTAGAGGAAGAATATCTTAAGGAACTGCCAAACGATTTAGTTTGTGAAGTCCAGATTCGATCTGTATTGCAAGATGCATGGGCTGAAGTTGAGCATGAATTAATCTACAAGGCTGAGTTTTCACCATTTGATTTACCATTGAGGCGAAAATTGTATTCTATGAATGCAACATTAAATTTGGCAGAGATTCTTTTTCAAGAAATTAGGGACTATCAAAATAAATTAAATGCAGAGCTTGACCAACGAAGAATTGAGTTCTACGAGCAAGCAGATGTTTTAACTATGGGTAAAATTGATGCTGAGAATGTTATGACAGAAAATTTTTCTCCAAAAAATGCAATTGGAGGCAGCTCTCCTTATGTTAAAGGTACCATTGATGATATGGTTTTAGATGCACTGCAAGCTCACAATATAGGTAACTTGGATAAGGCTGTTGTAATTTATACAAAGATTTTAGAGTCTAAGCCGCAGCCGAATAAAGTAATACTATCAGTTATATATAAACATAGGGGTATGGCTTATTTTTCTCAAAATAACTATGAAGGCGCAAAGGCAGATTTTATCCAAAGTACAAAGCTAGAACCAAATAACTTCAGGTCGTTTTATTATGCAGGAATATCTTGTAGTGTCTTAAACGAGGAAAAAGAAGCTTTGCGATTTTTTGATAAATCCCTAGAAATAAATAATTATCAAGCTCATGTATATTTTCGAAAAGCGCTCTCTTTATACAATTTAAACCTATTTGAATTGTCGATTCAATCTTTGAATGATGCAGAGCAGCATGGTTTAAGTGAAGAAGAATCCAGTAAGCTTCGAACGCTGCTTGAATCAAAATTGTAGTTATATTGCAAACATTTATATTTATAGTTTAATCAGTTGTATAATTTATATAACTTCGATATAATTAGAAATAGGGAACATAAAAAAGACTGTTGGTTTATTATGTTCCTGACGAGATGGTGTTGTAAATCTTTATGATGATAGATTTGCACCACAAACAGTGAAATTAAATCTAAGGTACACCTCTAAGAAGTGAAGTTTTTGGAGATGCCCATTTATTATAAAATAATTTAGGGAGTACAATGTGAAAAATATTGTTGCACTTGTATTAATGGTACTATCACTATCGGCTTTGTATGCGAGAGATATGGAAACAAAATACGTAGCGGTTGAAAAAGTACATTTAAAAACGGGAACAGGTTTTTTTTCTCGTAAGGTAATTGAAGTATATTACGGAACGGAAGTTATTGTCGTAGAGGTTGATGATAATTGGTCTCATGTTGCTATTGCAAACAGTCCTACAACCTTTGGTTGGATTCCAAACACATCCTTAACATCGAAAAAAATTGTAATACGAAACGACCGATCAGTCACAACTAGTGCAGATGAATTAGCGCTTGCAGGTAAAGGCTTCAATCAGGAGATAGAAGATTTTTATGAAGGCGAAAACAGTATTGATTTTACTGTTATAGATGATATTGAGAACACTATTGTAACAGAAGAAGACTTGATAGAATTTATTCTAGAAGGTGATCTTCAAGCAGGAGGAAGTGAATGAAATCTAAAATGATGCTTCCAATAATGTCTGTAATGCTTTCATTATTTTTCTTATCGTCTTGTGAAACATTTTTGCAGAACTTAACACTTGAAGATGTTGTAGATATTGCAGGGGCAACTGGTGACGCCATTGGAGCAATTGCGCAAGCTACTGAAACTATTGAACCTGAACAAGAATATTACATAGGTCGGTCTGTCGCCGCTAGTATAGTATCTACATATCCAGTTGATACTGATGCTAGTATTACGGCTTATTTAAATGAAATATGTCAAACGATAGTTATAAACTCACCAACGCCAAATCTATACAAAGGTTACTTTGTAGCTGTTCTTGATACAGATGAAATAAATGCATTTGCAACATCAGGTGGGCATATTTTAATTACAAAAGGTTTATTGGAGTGCGCCGATTCTGAAGATGCTCTAGCCGCTGTTATTGCTCATGAAATAGCACATATTCAATTGCAACACGGAATAAAAGCTATTAAAACTAGCCGTATAACTACTGCAATTGGTGAGTCTGCACAAGTAGGATTGCTTGCAAGTGGTAACGACACGCTACAAGGTATTTCGGATGTTTTTGAAGAGGGTGTTGATGAAGTAGTAGAAACACTCGTAAATACTGGTTATTCTCAAGCACAAGAATATGATGCAGATGCTCTTGCAGCTTCACTTTTATATACTGCTGGTTATTCTCCTCATGCTATAGTTGATATGCTAATACTGTTAGATGAGAATAGTAAAAATCAACGACGAGGTTTTATTAACACACATCCAAAGCCGCAGAATAGAATTAAAAACGTATCAAAGGTTTTAGATGATTTTGATTCACAAGATATATCTGCTATAAGAACTAAACGTTTTGAATTAGAAATGGCAAAGCTATAATTTCGAGGCGCTTATGAGTAAAAGAAGTATAAAGTTATTAAGAATTGTTAGTATCTCCAGCATTGTTTTTTTAACTTCAATAATGCTTTTTTTTCTCACTGATGTTTTTACATTTTTAGAAAACAAGTCCTATGATTTTCGTGTTAGACTATTTGCAAGTAGCAGGGCACCTTCTGAAGAAATAGCTGTGGTCGTGTTAGATCAAGATAGTCTAGATTGGGCCCAAAGAGAGCTAGGGTGGTCTTGGCCATGGCCTAGAAGTGCCTATGGTGATATTGTTCGTTTTTTTGACTTAGGAGATGCATATTCTGTAACCTTTGATGTTTTATACACAGAGCCATCTGTATACGGAGAAGATGATGATGGGGACTTTGCCGAGGCAGCTGAAGATTTTGGTGGTGTGGTACAAACAGTCTTTTTTTCGCAGCAGTATGGAAATACAGATACATGGCCTGAAGATACAAAAGAATCGATTTTCATGTTTGGCGCAAAAGAACTTGATAGTGATATTGACATTTTTAACTCGACAGAAAAAGCACTTTTTCCTATTTCGGAAATTAGACAGACTGCTGCGATGCTTGGAAATATTACGAGTGTAACAGATTCTGATGGTGTAATTCGCCGATATTCTTTTTTTGATTCTTTTGATGGAAGACTTATACCAAGCCTTGCTTTAGCATCGTGCACTGCTCGTCAAGACACCGTTGTGAGTATCAAGGAAGATTGGAAAACATATCAAAAAACTAATACTACAACCTTGCATCCGTTTAACTTTTCTATACCGGGTAGGGCGACTGATAGATTTTTACTTAGGTATAGAAGTAGTATTGATTCTTATATTCCTTATAGTGCAAGAGACATTTTGGAAAGTTATTATGCTATCAAAAGCGGTGATGAGCCACTATTAGAAGCTGAAAGCTTTGAAAATAATTATGTATTTTTTGCCTTTTATGCACCGGGACTTTTCGATATTGGAGCAACCCCCATTTCAACAAATTACCCTGGCGCAGGTGTGCATATTACAGCCCTAGATAATCTATTACAAAATGATTTTATAATACCTGTATCCCTTATTAATACCATTGTACTTATGTTATTAGCATCAGTTTTTGCGTGTGCAATTCAACAGATATCATTTAAGGCCTCGATAATTTGTATTCCAGTAGGCGTGCTGATTTTATCTTTCTATGTATGCTATGGGTATAATATTGGCTATCATATACCTTATATTGCCCCAATGTTTGCATTATTATTATCATTTACAGTTTCACTATTACACAGTTATAATACTGAGTATAAGCAGAAGAGATTTATTAGTAGTACTTTTAAACAGTATCTAAGTCCTGCCGTAATTGATAAACTGGTTGAAAATCCAGACAGTGTTAAGCTAGGTGGTGAATTAAAAGATTTGAGTATTTTCTTTTCAGATATTGAAGGCTTTACGAGTATTTCTGAGACAATGAGTCCTGAGAGTTTGACGGAATTTTTAAACGAATATCTATCTGCCATGAGTGATATTATATTAGACTCCGGTGGAACAATAGATAAGTATGAAGGAGATGCGATCATAGCATTTTGGAATGCACCTTTAAATCAAAACGATCATGCAAAAAGAGCTATTGAAGCAGCCGTTGCATGCCAAAATAAGCTTACAAAAATAAATACTGAATTAGCGAAAAAGGTTGGAAAACCGATAAAAATGCGAATAGGTATAAACACTGGCAGTGCTGTTGTTGGTAATATGGGATCTAAAAGTAGATTTGATTACACAATGATTGGAGATACGGTAAATCTTTGCGCGCGCTTAGAGGGTTTGAATAAACAATTTGGAACTTTTACTATGTGTTCAGAGCAAAATATGAAAGAATCAATAAAGGCTAAGACTAGTTTAGTATTTAGAGAGCTAGGAAAAGTTATGGTTGTTGGAAAAAATGATTGTATAACCATATATGAACCAATGAGTAAAGACGACTACAATAATAATAGTCTGCTTTTTAATACATTCTCAGAAGGTTTAGAGCATTTTTATGCAGGTAAACTTACCCAAGCAATTTCAGTTTTTGAAACAATTCAAGATGACGATGTTGTTGCAAAAAAATATATACAAAAATGTATGGAGCTCTTAATAGACACTGACGCTATTAAAGATGGCATATGGCGGGCAACTGCAAAATAACGAAAATAAACTGAAATCGCAGAAACTCACACTTCAAGTAGAGGGTATTACATTGAGCAGATGTTGTTTTAGGAGAACTTAATGTCTTTCTCTCATGTAGTATTTAATATAACACAGGCAAGAAAAAACAACCTATCATGTATATTACAGTAGCGTTGCTCAGAATTAAAACATACAGAATGATATACCATACGCTTTGATGGATTAAAGAGAGAGCATAAAAACTGAAGAATAGTGAACGTACGTATTCTAATGAATAAAATACTGTT
>CAYJOZ010000086.1:0-4124 GCA_964371925.1 uncultured Treponemataceae bacterium
CCAAGATGATATGAAAGCAATATATACGCTTGCAAAATAGAAATAATACGTGAGTGTATTTAAGCCCTAGTGAACATAATCTAAAAATATGCTATTATACAATAAATATATACTTAAAGGAGTAACATACATAATGCACACATTAATTGTATACACACACCCGAGCGAAAAAAGTTTTACATTTGAAGTTAAAAATAAAATTATTGACGCTATAGAAAAAAAAGGCTGGACATGGGAAGAGTCAGATCTGTATAAGCAAGGCTTTAATACCGATATGTCTGAAGATGAATACATTAGAGAAGCCTTCTATCACAAGGAAAAACCCCTTCCCCTCGAAGTTCAACTCGAACAAGAAAAAATATTGAGAGCAAAAAATATTATTTTTGTATATCCTGTTTTTTGGACAGAAGCCCCTGCAAAATTAGTTGGATGGTTTGACAGGGTTTGGACAGTGGGCTTTGCTTATGAAGATTGTATAATGCCAAATTTTGAGCATGTCCTATTTTTTGCTATTGCTGGAAACACAAAAGAGCACTTAGAAAATAAGGGATTTGCAAAATCTATGGAAACAATTATGTGTGGGGATAGAATTGGAACACGCGCAAAACATTGTACAATGCACATACTAACAGAAACATCGAGAGGAATGCCAAACCGAGAAAAAATGCTTTCTACTCATTTGACAACAGTATCAACTGTAATTGAAGCATTATAATAAAAAACCGTTAGAAATGTTAGGACACTGAAAAGAGTGTTTATTTTCAGTGTCCTATAGAAAGGTGACAGGCCTAACAAAAAATGAATACTTGTAGAACACTAATATAAATCAAACTTATGGATTGTTGTAGAAGTATAGGTTTGCCCTTTAGAGAGTATACAGGAAGGAAAATTTGGCTGATTTGGGCTATCAGGATAGGTTTGTGTCTCTAAGCAAAAACCAGCGTGTTTAGCGTATGGTCGCCCATTTTTTCCGCAATCAATGTCTAAAAAATTTCCTGAATAAAACTGAACACCAATTTGATCAGTGTGCACTGTCATAACTCGTTTGCTTGTTGGTTCTTTGACTTCTGCACATAGCCTTAAGCCATTTTTAACTTTATTGAGACAATAACAATGGTCATACCCCCCAGCTGCTTTAAGGTCTTTACCAATTGATTTAGGCGCTCTAAAATCAAATGCAGAACCCTCAACTGCCTTTATTTCGCCAGTTGGAATTAAGTCATTTGTAATGGGAATATAGTTATCAGCATTAATCATAATAATATGAGAAGTAATATCATCTCGCCCCTTTAGGTTGTAGTAAGAATGATTTGTGAGGTTTATTGGCGTATCAGCGTCAGTTTTAGCTTCGTAGTGCATAATAATTTCATTTGCATCTGTAAGCACATAACTAACTTGCATTTTAACCGTACCAGGAAAACCTTGCTCCCCATCATCACTTGTTCTGGAAAACATTACTCCTTTACCATTTTTAGTTTTGATTGTATCAGATTTCCATACCATTCGATTATACCCATCATATCCACCATGTAAAGAATTTTTGCCGTTATTTGCATCAAGGTTGTAGTCGATTCCATTTAATGAAAATGTAGCCTTAGCAATTCTGTTGGCAAATCTTCCTACAAATGAGCCAAAATATGTAGATGTGTCTTTTATATAACCATCTAAAGTTGAGTATCCTAATACTATGTCATCCTTCTTTCCTTTTCTCTCAGAATCGGTTGAAGATGGCACAATGATACTAGTGATTATACAGCCATAATTTGTAACTGAAAAAGACATATTTCCATTTGATATTGTATATAAACTTATTTTTTCACCACTGCAAAGTGTTCCAAAACGCTGTTTTTTAATTTTCATATTATCACTCCTACATTATGTACAGTTTAGCATATGTAACCAAATCTGAAAAGTATTTTTATGTTAATTTTAAGTAATTTATTATAAAATTACTTCTGAAACACTTAATACTTATAATATATATTTCGATAATATATAAGTATACATAGACATAGATAGGAGATTAATATGAAATATCTAGTGAAGATATCACTACTAATCGTAGTTTTTTTCATTTTATTTGCTTGCACATCAACGCCAAACGTAGATAATACTCAAAAAGAAGCAAGCTTACAAGACTTGATTATTGAAGGTAGAACAGATGAAATTCAAGCCTTATTTCAAAATCAAACCGATATTGATACTGTAGATGAAGATGGAAACACAGCATTACATACCGCTGCAAGTGTAAATAATGCTGACATAGTAAATTTTTTATTATTTAAGGGTGCTAATTCTGAAATAAAAAACTATAACGGTGACTCTCCCCTACACATCGCAGTAAAAACCAATGGCATCGAATCTGCCACATTGCTAGCAAATATTGGAAGTAATGTTTTTTCCCGTGACGGAAATGGAAAAAATGCATTTGAATTAAGCTTTGATATTGGAAATACAATGACTGAAGCTCTCATTACGACGCACACAGGTGCAATACAAGATGTCCTAGGCTTTTCAGCAGTGCACTATTTAGTTCAAAACAGAAATGTAAAAGGGATCGAGTATGCTATACAAGAGGATATTCAACTTTCTTTATACAATAACAAGGGTGAAACCCCTCTGATGCTTGCATACAGCCAAAAAGATTATATATCTATAGTAATAGCAGCAAAGCTACTATTAGGTAATGCAGCACCAGAAAGAGGTCGCTACAGCTTTTTTGAGGACTCAATAAAAGTTAGAAATCCTTCTCTTCGTTTTGAAGAGGGACAAACACCATTACACCTAGCAGTGATACTTGGTGAAGAACAGATTGTTGAGTACTTATTAGAACAAGGATCATCAATAAATGCAAAGGATAGCTCTGGGGCAACAGCTTTACATGAAGCTGTACGCTACGGACATGTGAATATCGTACGGAAACTCGTTTTAGCCGGTGCAGATGTAAATACGCAGGATTCAATTGGTAAAACACCCTTATTAATTATAACACCCGAAGATAGCCAATTTGAAATTTATGAAATATTATTAACAAATGGTGCAAACATCAATGCAACGGATTCTTTTGGAGACACAGCCCTTCATATTGCATCATTGACAGAAGCAAAAATTGAAGTACTTGAATACTTAGTATCAAAAGGTGCAGACATAAATGAGAGAAATAAACAAGGTGTCACACCGCTTGCACAAGCCGTCGAAAAGCGAGTTGCAGAACACATAGAATATTACGCTCAAAAAGGTGCTGATATTCATGCAGCAGATATTAATAGCATTACCCCTCTATATCGTTCGCTAGATGCGGGCCTTGCTATGACAAGACAATTACTAAATAAACAAAATATTTCTCTTCGTGATTCAATGGGTAATACACCATTGCATATAGCCATAGCAAAAAATTCTAGCATAGATCAAATTTCTTTCATTATTGATGAGGGAATCGATATTAATGCACGAAATAGAAATGGACATTCAGCACTGTATCTTGCTGTTCAAGATAATAACAGAACAGTTGGAGAAAAACTGCTTTCAAGTGGTGCAGATATTTTTTCTAGTGATAGTGAAAACTCATCTCCTTTACGCTTAGCACTTACTTGGGGAGATCAGGTGGAAGACTGGGTACTAACATCTGAAGTAATTATAGCAAAAGATGGAGCTGGAAACACACCGTTACACTATGCAGCAGAATGGAATTTAAATGAATCTGTTCAAAGCCTTTTGGAAAAAGGAAGTAATCCGAATGTACAAAATACAAACGGTGAAAGCCCTATCTACAATGCTGTAAAAGCAGACAACATTGAGGGAATTCAAATTTTATTGCAAAGTGGAACAGACAGAAATTTACGAAACTATTTAGGAGACACCATTGTTCATTACAGTGTCCGCTGGGATGCTAAAGAAGCAGCACGTTTAGCAGTAGAAAATGGATACGATATAAATGCAAAAAACCTATCTGGAAAAACAGCACTTCATCAAGCAGCGCGCATTGGAAATAGTGAGATGGTTACTTTGCTCTTGCAATTAGGGGCAAATATACATGCAGCTGATACGGCAGGTCGAACACCACTAATGGATGCTATCCAATCTCAAAGCATACAGAATGTACGCCTGCTAATAGCAAATGGAGC
>CAYJOZ010000086.1:4134-7075 GCA_964371925.1 uncultured Treponemataceae bacterium
AAATGGAGCAAGCGCTTCAATACCCGAAATGTATGGCCGAAATGCATATCACGAAGCAGTAGAAACCGGGAACATTGAATTAATCACGATAGTTAATGCTGCAGGTGGGAATCCTCTCGCAAGAGATACACACGGCAGAACGCCACTTTCATTAGTATTAGATAAAAACATTGAGCTTGTCGAAGCTGTATTATCAGGAGATGTGCACTTAACAGACTCTGATGGAAACACCCCTCTTCATATAGCAGTTATGAATAGTGCAAGAATCGAAGTATTACAATACTTAATCTCTGCGCAGTATTCACCAGATAGACGAAATAGTGAAGGAAAAACACCATTATTGCTTGCAACTCAAAAGGGCTCACTACAAATAGTAGAAGAGTTTTTAAAAGTGGGAGCTGACCCCTTCATTATGGATAATTCTGGAGAAAGTGCATTAAGTTATGCAATAAACTATAATGAAGATATGTTAAATATTATTGTTCAACTTGCGGGTGGAAAAAGAGATATAGCTGGAGAAACTATATTACACTATGCAGCTCGTGAGGCAGATTATGAAACAGTTCAGCGATTAATTTCGATGGGATTGGACAAATCAATAAAAAATATCTCAGGCGAAACTGCATACGATATAGCATTGCGTTGGGATCAAGATGAAATAGCTTCTCTACTGAAATAGAAAAAACTACTTTTCATAAACACTAGGCTGTAGCGCACAGTAAATGAAATCACCTACATAAAAAATAGTAAGTGGGACTCATTTAAGAAGTGGCTACAGCTTTTTTTGTACTCAAGCGCTATAGATTTTTTTATAAATATGTGAAATAATGCCATATGAAAAAAATAATAGTTAGCTGTCTTGTATTAATTATTTTTGCAAGTTGCACACCCATAAAAGTATATATAGAAACAGAAGGTAACGTAAGTGTACACGAGGAGCAAACCTTTAAGGAACACATTCGTTCTATCACCATAGATGATAAAGAAATTGAACTTATTGAAGAAACAGAATTGGAAAACGTAAACCATAATAAGCTCATTACAATAACTTTAAAAAACACCCTTATCAATGAGTTTGCGGCATTTACTGCTCAAAGCATAACCATAGACGCAAGCATTCACGCTCCATTTACATATTTTTTTGACCCAGTTATGAATACAACTATGACAGAAATTGATCAAGGGCGGTATCCAACAAAGCCTATAGACAAAATAAGCTTACCAAACAAGGCAGTTTCTGTAGATGGTTTTTATCCAAATGATAGCAAATATCCCCTTACCTTTGTTACAAAAGCACTTTTTAACGATACAAGCAAGCTAAGTACTGCTGCTGATAGACATACAAATTATAAGAAGCAAACAGCTAAGAAAATTTATGACATGCTAGCACCACTATATCCACAAGTATCAATGAACGAAGATGTACACTTTATAAGTTTCGCAGGCGATATTATGGCTGGTAGAGGTGTCGATAGAACTCTATCAAAGGATAATGGCATACAAGAAGTTTTTGGAAAAGTTTTACCTATATTGCAGGATGCAGATTTAACCATAGGAAACCTTGAAGGCGCAATAACAACACAAGAAAACCGAGTATATAAGTCGTATAATTTTAAGTTCCCCTACTTTGTTCTCCCGAAATTGAGTGAAGCTGGCTTCGATTATTTATCAATTACAAATAACCATTCCTTTGACTATGGTTTACAGGGATTTAAAGATACTCTTACAAACCTAGAAAAAGCTAAAATAGGAACATCTGGGGCCGGATTAAAGCAAGAAGATGCATTAAAACCTTGGCAAACAAAATTAGGCACCATTGATGTAGATGTATATTCCCTAGCGGATTATCCTTCAGAAATACACTTTGCTGGAAAAACCGAAACAGAAGTTACAGAAAAAACACCTGGTGTTCTATGGCCAACAGATAAATTGCTAGAACAGATAAAAAAATCTGTTAAAGAAGAACATTTTGTGATTGTTTTAGTGCATGGTGGTTATGAGTGGCGAAACAGTCCTTCAAAGAGACAAACCGATTTATACCGAGAACTTGTTTCATCTGGTGCAAATATAGTTGTTGGAAGCCACCCACATGTTTTACAACCTATGGAGGTAACAAGCGAAAAAGGTCTCATAGCCTATTCCATTGGCAACTTTATTTTTCCAGGCATGGATGAAACAGAATACGGAGAAGAAACAATAGCTCTTGAAGTTGGCCTACATGCAGGAGAAATAAAGTACGTACATATTTATCCTGCACACCTTTCGCAAATTGGTATTGACTTAGACACAACTGGCATTATTGAAAAACGTTTTCATTCTATGAATGAATCTTGGAGTATGCAGTAGGTGCCACTGAGTTTAAAGGTTATTTGAAAGATAATCTGTTTGGGTAAAAAGGTAAAACAAAAAGCCTGAGACAATTAGACTTCCAATACTTGTAACAATGTATAGTTTAATCTCATTTGTAAGAACTTTGTTTTTTTTATATTTAGTAAAAGCAATACATAAATTGATTATGCCTCCAAGAGCAGGAAAAAGGATTCCAGCACAAATAACAATTTCTACGCTCATACATCACCTCTGGTGTTCTTATTGTATCGTAAAGATATGGAATATTCAAGCTTTTCAAATTATAAGTTACATAAAATAGATGGTACACTTCTTGCTCTTTTTGCAAAAATTCATTATAGTTAGAGGCATGAGTGAATCTACTGCATGGCTCGATGAAGCCTATGAACAAGTTTTAGAAGAAGAAAAACGAGGGTTAGACAGAAGGCGTGAACATGACCCAAGCTTAACTATAGAAGATGTGCAAGGCATCCTAGACCATTTATATATAAGCGATGGTAATAACTGGGAAGGAAGAGGCCCTTTAGCCGATGTGGTACTATCGGCAACCATTGCAGCATACGAAATGTATATAAAAGAATGGGAAAAAGAA
>CAYJOZ010000087.1:0-6765 GCA_964371925.1 uncultured Treponemataceae bacterium
TATTTGCAAGTATTCCAACACTATTTTACATTGCAGCCTTTATTTTGATGATTTTACGAACTAGGAGATAATTGGGAATGGCTCATTTTAAATTAATAATGGGCGTAACTTCTTTCATACAATTTAGTGAGATTGTCACCATCAGTAATCATTTTCATTTTTTTATATTGACAAAATAAGTAGAAGCTTTTACACTTATAGTAAGCATTGTTATGCGTATTATTTTACATTAGAGTATATTGCTCTAAAAGGATCAAAAATGAAAAAGACTATTATCATCTTATTTGTTTTACTTAGTGTTGTTGGTTTTCTTTTTGCAACAGATGCAACATCAGGAGCTTCCAAAAAACTAGAAGAATTTACTATTCAAGAACTTGCAGAAAATGATGGAAAAAATGGAATGCCGGCATATATTGCATACGATGGTTATGTATATGATGTTTCAGATCATCCAAAATGGCAGTCTGGTTCTCATGGGGGACAAATGGCTGGTACGGATATAACTAATGCAATAAAGAGTGCTCCACATGGTGCCAGTAAAATTGATGGGCTTACTAAAGTCGGAATACTAGTAAAATAGCTCTCGGTTTTCACAAAGTGACTGATTCTTAGTTATGAGAATCAGTTTTTTTTTAACATAAGCACTATATTTCATGGTATACTATATAGGTCTACTATTTTATGAATTAATTTTTTTGAAAAATAATACAGGGGAAGATTTGTGATGCAAAATAATTTACAAAAAAAATTTGGATTCATTACTGCAATAGCAATGGTGATAGGAATAGTTATCGGAAGTGGAGTCTTTTTTAAAGCTGAAAAAGTGCTCATTGCTACAAACGGGAATCTGATGCTTGGGGTTTTTGCTTGGGTTGTCGGTGGTATTATTATGGTTGTATGTGCGTACGTTTTTTCCATTTTAGCTACGCGCTATGAAAAAGTAAATGGCATTGTAGACTATGCAGAAGCAGCTGCAGGGAAAAACTATGGCTATTATGTTGGATGGTTTATGTCTACAATATACTATCCCTCCCTCACAGGTATTTTAGCATGGGTATCTGCAAAGTACACTGCAGTTTTATTTGGCTTTGAAAATGTAAATACAGGTTCTTCAACATTTATGTTAACTGCGCTTTATTTAGTAGCAATGTATGCTTTAAATGCATTGTCGCCAATATTGGCAGGGAAGTTTCAGGTTTCTACAACGATCATAAAGCTTGTGCCTTTGCTTTCTCTTGCAATAATTGGTTTTATTTCAGGACTTATGAATGGGCAGATGCTTGAAAATTTTACACAAGAGATAGTTTCTGTAACAACAAGTAATCCTCTTTTAACGAGCATAGTAGCAACTGCATTTGCATATGAAGGATGGATTATAGCCACAAGCATTAATGCAGAGCTAGTGGATGCAAAAAAAAATCTTCCAAGAGCCTTGTTGGGTGGTACTATTGTTATAGTAGTAATATACATTGCGTACTTTATAGGTCTAGCCGGAACAATGCCTACGGCAGACCTTATGGAAGGTGGAGAGACTGCGGTACGACTTGCCTTTACGTACACTTTCGGAAAGTTTGCTGGAACACTACTGTTAGTGTTTATTGTAATATCTTGTTTAGGTACAACAAATGGTTTGATGCTCGGTTGTACTCGAGGATTCTATTCCTTAGCGGTAAGAAATATGGGACCAAAGCCGGAGGTTTTAGTGCGAGTAGATGCTACAACAAATATGCCAACAAACTCTGCAATTATTGGATTACTATTATGTGAAGCGTACATTTTTTTGTGGTACGGAAATTTTGCTGGTTGGTGGCCAATTTTTTTAGATGTTTCTGAACTTCCAATTGTAACAATGTATGCTTTATATTTGCCCATTTTTTTATGGGTTATAAAAAATATTCGAGATGCATCATTTTTTTCACGAGTTGTAATGCCAATTCTTGCTATAATAAGTTCACTTTTTATGATATATGCAGCCTGTATAAGTCATGGTGTAGCGGTATATGTTTACCTTGTAATGTTTGCAATAATTATGTTTATTGGATTTTTAGTAAAAGGTAAGCATATATAAAATTAGAACGCTGCTGGTAATAAATCTAAGCCAGCAGTTTCTTCAAATCCAAACATAAGATTCATTGATTGTACCGCTTGGCCGCTTGCGCCTTTAAGCATATTATCTAACACAGAAACTACTTGTAGCATTGTGCCATTGTTCACAATATGTACACTCATATCGCACATATTAGTAAAGCGAATATTTTTTGTTTTTGCAAGTACACCTTTTGGTAATACACGTACAAATGGCTCATCCTTATATGCATTTTCATATAAGGAGCGTACTTCGCTTTCTAATTCTTCTACAGTTTTACCTTTGGAATAATTATCGCAAAGTGGCGCATATACAGTTGCTAAAATCCCTCTACTCATGGGTAAAAGGTGGGGTGTAAACACTACATTTACTTTTTTCCCTGCAGCTTTGGTTAAGTTTCTTTCTATTTCAGGAGTGTGTCTGTGTGCGCCTATTCCATACGCACTACAAGATTCGCCGCTTTCTGAAAAATTATTGGTTCCGCTTGGCTCGCGACCTGTTCCCGTTGTACCACTTTTACAATCTGCTACAATGAGGCTTTCATTTACAATGCCTTTTTTTATTGCAGGCAGAAGTGCAAGTGTTGTTGCCGTAACATAGCAGCCAGGATTTCCAATTATTGATGATTTTTTGATTTCCTCTCTATTCATTTCAGGTAAACCATATACTGATTCTGTATGAATCTCAGGATGCTTCCAATCATTTTTATACCATTTTTTGAATGTTTCTTCATCGTCATCAAAACGGAAGTCTGCAGACATATCAATAAGTTTTTTACCATCTTTTTTTGCTTGATATGCATATGTTTCAGCAATACCATGAGGGAGGGCTGTGAAAATAATATCGGCTTCATTCATAACAATATCTGCATTTACCAATGTACCATTCGTTTTGTTTGACAACATACCGTAAAGATTTGGATACACCTCTTCTATATTTTGTCCTTCAAAGCTTACGGAACTTAGAACCAACTTTTTTACATTTGGGTGACGTACTAAAAGACGTACTAATTCTGCCCCAACATATCCTGTCGCTCCGATAATTCCAACTGTTATCATAATAAACCTCTTGAATAGTCTTTTAAAAGATGATACAGTAAGATTATGAAAAAATCAACCTATTTACTGACAATGATACTTGTTTTATGTATGTTTACTGCATGCCAGTCTGTTCCAGAAGAAGTTTCATATGATGCAACTGAAGCCGAAATTTTACAAATGGCTCAAACAGCTATTGATAACAGTAATACGCTTGCAGCTCGCTATTACTTTGAAACACTGATCGCTCGCTATGGAACAAATCATGCTTCATTGGTTGTTGCGGAATTTGAACTTGCACACCTTGATGTAAAAGAGAAGAATTACGATGCAGCTAAGCCTGTATTAGAAAGAATCATTTCATATTATGATGATCCTATATTGGCGCAAGCATTACCACCTGAGTATAAAAAGCTTGCCGAAATCGATTTAGCGAAAATTGTAGAAGAGTAAGCTTATCTGTTGGGCGTTATTATTGCATCAATAGTAACGTCATATAGTTTTGACATTTCTTCAACAGTTTCTTTGCTTATCCCGTACACACCCCTGGGGCTTTCATGCGGCTCTGCATCTCCAATAAGAATAATTTTTTTGTACGCGTCTTTATTCCACATGTAATATCGAATAGAAGCATACAAAGCTTCATACACGGCTTCTGGAATATCGCCACCTAAAAAAGATCCTTCTCTAATACTCATTTGGTTTAATTTAGCAAAAAAAACATCTTCGTTTTCGGTAAAAGGGCTTAGTTGAACAGGCAGCCCTTGAAACCTAAAATTGTCAGTAAAATCCCTGTAGAATAGGAGTCCTAATCTTACATTGTACCTTTCTTTTAGTTCTTCAGTAAGTGCTGGCACTAGCTCTTTTTTTAATCTTTCAATATCATCCCACATGCTTCCAGTAGCATCAATCGCAAATACAATGTCTGCTGGCTGGTCCTTTGGTACTTCTGAAAGAGACTTCATAACATCGTTTACTATTGTATCAGGCCCCTTGGAGTAAATAATCATTCCGGTGGCAATTTCATCAAAAGCCTCGACAGCTTTGGAACTATACATATTAGTTAAGATTGGTTGAGCTACTTCTACAACTTCTTTTTCAGTTATTGGTGTATTAACTACTGGTGGCGCTAAAAAATCAAACATATAAGGATTGTCTTCGAAGCTCCCGGTGTAATCGGCAAATTGCTTTTCGAATGAGCGAATATTAACAAAAGTACCAAGGCCTATTGTAACCTCACCATTTCTGCTCCAAGGATATCCATAGAGTAGTGTTTGGGGGATGTAAATTTGAAATGCCTCTCCAAATTGGGTGTCATCTTGTGCCGTTGAATCTACCAAGCTATAACGCGAAAACTCGGAACGTAATACTTCACCATTTAATAAACGAACTTCATCTCCATTTATTTTATTATACTCGCTTGCTCTATATGAATAGTTTGTGGCCTGTGGATCTGATCCTTTTGTTGTCTCTGTCAATAGAACAGATTCAATTCCCGCTTTTTTGCGAATAAAGAGATTCCATCCTCCGTCATCATTTTTCTCTAGACGCAGGTCATTCGGGCTAATAGTTAATAGTGTTGGTTGCTTTTCTGCAAAATTTTGCTGTGATTCTTGTGTATAGACATTTGAGCAACAAAAAAAAATGACAAAAGCTATGCAGCCTAGGCTTAAATTTTTTCTACTATTCATACTACTATTGTCGGATTTTAGACGGGGTTTTCTTATAGTTTTTTACATTATGATTTCTGCAATACTAAAAAGTGTAAAAAACTCGTAAAAAACACATATTTTTTGTGGATTTTTATAAAATATGTGGTATAATTAAGATAGTGATAGTAGAAACGAACAATAACTTTGAAACGATCTCACTTGAAGAATTTTATGAGGGTGATGATAAACTATTAGGAAAAGATTTATCTACAAACCTCATCGTATTAACAACAGAGGAACAAGACCTTGTCAATGAAGTATTTGACGGGTTAAAATCAATATCTCCTGAAAGTATAGTTGTTCTTGCAGATCGTTTAGCAGATTTAGAAAAATTAACTCTTAATATAGCTCACTTCCCATCGTTAAAAGATTCTCAAGAGCAAGGTGGACAAATGAGGGATATGGGTACGCTTGCAGACTCATTACTGGTAAGTCGTGAGGGTGACAGAACTTTGCATCTTCCATCAAAAGCAATATTAGGAAAAGGCTTTATCGTTGCTAAGTTTCATACATTTTGTGCAATGGAAAAAATTGCTGAACACTCTATTAAATCAGAAGAATTAGTTCAACGCTTACGCCGTGCATGTCTTGATATTCTTTTTAACATTATGGCAGAAGATGTGTATCTTAGTCTTTTAGATAATGAAAGTATCGCAATCGGTTTACGAAGAAAAATAGCTTATGGATTAATTAGCTTATGGGAAAGGCGTAGTGATAAAACCGCTACAGGAATGGCCCCAGTTTTAGATACCATTTGGAATGCCAGAAGAAATCTTACGCCTGCCTTAGGGACAATGATTGGTACTAGTGAACTACTACTACTAACTATGGCTATGGATGAAACATGGTGTAGCTTTATTGCGAAAAAAATGGGTGAAGAAGATGCTGCAATGGCTATGGAAGAGTTTTTATTTGGAATTTCATATGAAGAAATTCAAAAGCTCAGAAGCAATATTCGAAAGAAAAACTTAAATGCAATTGGTCGCGATGAAGCTGCTAAAATATTGGGCAGACCATCAACATACTTTAAAGCAGAGACTGAAGTAGAAAAAGAAAGTTTTGAGCCCAGAGATTTTTATATATTATATTCGATTAGACGTGAAAATGCTCGTGCTCGCCAAAGATTGCAACTACAAGGCCCACGCTATACATTAGAGGATCATTATATGCATTTCATTTTAGAGAATGATGAAAAAAATGTACAAAAGGTTTAATCACGGATTTGATTAAAATTATATTGTAGCTACAACTTGTTAAAAAGGAAAGACTTATGAGTGATTCTAGTGCTAAAAAAAGCCCCTATCGTTTTGGCGAAAAATTAAGAATGGTAAGAGAAAAAAAAGGATACACATTAAAAACTGTTGCTACAAGTGCAGGGGTAAGTGAAAGTCTTGTATCTCAAATTGAACGCAATAGGGTATCGCCTGCAATAGATACCTTATTAGCTTTAGCCGATGTGTTAGATATAAATCCTGAGTTTTTATTTGAAGAATTTAGGCGCTCTCGACCTGTAAAAATTGTGCGTACAAGTGAAAGAAGAATGCGGCAAGAAGATAAGGTTGTATATGAAGAATTAGCAAATCCTGTTGAAAAAAATGGGTCATATGCAATGGAATCATATATGATTACTATTCCACCGGGTGAGCATACTCATCATGGGTCGTATGGTCACCTTGGGCAAGAAGTCGGTTATATATTAGAGGGAAAAGCAATTTTTAAATATGAAAATGAAGAATATGAACTTGAAGCAGGGGATAGTATTTCTTTTTCATCTTCTGCTCCTCATACTTTATTAAATGCATCAAATAGTGCACAATTGAAAGCCTTGTGGGTCGTAAACCCTCCACAGCGCTTTGTATAGCTTAGTGGTAAACTTTGAAAACTGTAGCTTTTTTAGTGCCCTAATACAATTCTTGAATGAGTTTTTTAT
>CAYJOZ010000087.1:6775-7052 GCA_964371925.1 uncultured Treponemataceae bacterium
GGACAATTTTCAAGCCTTCGTTAAGTATTTTTGTAGCCTCTAAAAAATCATGATTATTATACAAAGTTGCAAATCTATTGTGATAATGTGCGCCAATATTATACTTAACCTGTTGGAGTTGTGTGTTTGATCTGCTGTCATTTTCGCTATCAATAATTGCTCTTTGTGCAATTGCTAGTGCTTCGCCCCAATTTTTGTCATTGAGCAAATTTTTTATTTCTTTTGAATATACGTACATAATTAAGTCTTGATAGATTTTTTTAGAAATTCTAGTCTC
>CAYJOZ010000088.1:0-287 GCA_964371925.1 uncultured Treponemataceae bacterium
TAATTATAGAATGAAATGGGTAGTGTTTCGTGGCATCGGTGGTGATGCAGATTCTAAAAAAGTAGTTTCATATCTCAGAAAAAAGAAAGCGCATTATAAAACGTTTAAATTTGATTTGCCCCAATTATCTGATCCCAATGATAATAACATGACAAAAACAATAATCAAGCTTTGCGAAATACTAACTGATGCTACGCATATTGTACTTGTAAATATACATCAAATACCGGCTGTTGGAACATTTTTATATACACTCGGTTTAATATCAACTCGCCCTGTTTTTGTAG
>CAYJOZ010000088.1:297-7034 GCA_964371925.1 uncultured Treponemataceae bacterium
GGTCTTCCCTCTTGCTTAACGAATGGCTTTTTTCCTTCTTGTGTTGATATAGAAGAATTATACGATCGACTTGATAAGTATTTTCCATTGTTTTGGGAAGAAGAAAAAAAAGAGCTCGCAAGACACCAGTTGTTTAGTTTAAATATACCACTTAATCCAGATTCATTTGCACATTATATTAGTTCTGAAAAAGAAGAAATATGCGAACTGTTTTTTGAAGCAGGTATGGATGTAAATGCTGTGGATGCAGCGGGCACACCTATGCTTGGAAATGCTGCACGTGCCGGTAGTCTTACCATGGTAAAATGGCTTTTATCAAAGGATGCCGATATAAATGCTGTTTCAAAAGACAGAGGGTATACAGCTCTGATGGACGCTATTTGGAAGAATAAAATAACACTTGTTTCGTACCTTATAAATAATGGTGCCGATTTATCAACTATTAGTAAAGATGGACAACCGATAGCCGTGTTGGCTACAGGATCAGGAAATCCAGATATATGTAAAATGCTTGCAGAGCATGGTGCCGATATACATAAAAAAGATAACTTAGGTATGTCTGCTTTAGAGTACGCAACCTTATTTAATAACAAAGCTCTTATAGAGGCTTTTGGAGTGGTGCAAGAATGAAACCTGTTGTGTTTACGGGTGGGGGAACAGGCGGACACATTTATCCCGGATTAGCAATTGCAAACGAATTAAAAGATATTTCAAAAGATTGTTCTATAATTTGGATAGGGTCAAATAATGGCCGCGACAAAACAATGGTTGAATCGAATGTATCAAAAAGTGGTGATAAAAGTTGCGATCGCTTTATAGCTATCCCTTCAGGCAAGCTACGACGATATTTTTCGTTTCAAAATTTTACAGATTTTTTTAAGATAGGATTTGGTTTTTTAGCATCAATTTTTATACTATTGAGGGTAAAGCCAGCTTTTGTATTCTCTAAGGGTGGCTTTGTTAGTGTTCCACCTTGCGCTGCTGCAAGGCTACTACGCATTCCTGTGTATACTCACGAATGCGACTTTTCTCCGGGGCTTGCAACAAAAATCAATATGCGATTTGCCAAAAAGATTTTTGTTTCATACGAAGAATCAAAAAAGTTTTTTTCACAAAAGCAATTGGAAAAGATAGTTGTAACAGGAAATCCTGTGCGTGATGTTTTTTGGAATACCAATACTCAAATTGGTTTTGACTTTTTAGAATTATCAAAGCCAAAGAAACCAATTCTTTTGGTTTTAGGGGGTTCAAGTGGAGCACATCAAATAAACGACCTTATATTACAGAATTTGGATTGGCTTTTAGAGCGATTTGTGGTAGTGCACCAAACTGGAATGGGCGAAGATTATAATAATGCGCTTGAAGAAAAAAATCAGCGTGTAAATACAGATTCAGTATACTTGCCATTCGATTTTATCTATTCACAAATGCCTCATGTGGTTGCTTGCGCTGATATTGTTCTTTCTCGTTCTGGCGCTAACTCACTTTGGGAAAGTGCGGTTGTTGGAAAACCTCTTGTATTGGTACCTTTGGCGGGAAGCGGAACGAGAGGTGATCAAATCGAAAATGCACATCACTTTCAAGAGAGTGGAGCTGCAATTGTAATTGATTCTCTAGAATCAGATTTTTCGGTTTTTTCTGAAAACGTGAAATCTGCCCTAGACATGCTGTTGCGTTCTGATGTATTGAAAAAAATGCAAAAAGCAATCAGAGGGATGATTACACAAAACTCATCTAAAGTAATTGCTGATATATTGACAAAAGAAAAAGGAAATTATAGTGACATTTAATTTTTTAGATATTGTATTTATTGCTATTATGCTACTTTTAGCTATTCATGGAACAATTGCAGGGTTTGTAAAGGAATTTTTTTCAAAGGCAGCAATTGTTTTAGGTGTATTTATTTCTGTTATGTTTTATGCAAAACTTTCTCCATATCTAAATAGACATATAGAATCGGAGTTTGTTTCTAAAATCATATCGTTTTTATTGATTTTTATTCTTGTGTATCTTATAGTTCGTCTTATTCAGCATTTCGTGGGTACCTTTTTTGAGGGCGAAATTTTAAACGGTCTTGATAGAGTTTTGGGATTTTTCTTTGGTGCGGCGGAAGGCTTTTTAGTTGTGTGTATTGTTCTTATTATTTTTTATGCACAGCCTTGGTTTGATCTTGGTCCCCTTGTAATAGATAGCTTTTTCCATAAAACACTTAATGAATTATTAGCCGCACCTGTAACTATAGTGCAAGAGTATATTGCACTTCGATAGGGGTTTGTAGTTGTTTGAAAATGTTTTATATCAAGATGCAACAAATCTTCTCTGTGCAGACATAAAGAATGGTATGCTTCCGCAGTCTTTATTACTGGTAGGTCCTTCTTGTGCTGGAAAACTGACTACTGCGCTAGAAATAGCTCGTGTACTTTCATGTACTGGTGATGTTTTAGGAGACTGGCAGTGTGCATGCCCATCTTGTCTGCGGCACAAAAGTTTGGTCAGTACCGATATTCTTATTGCAGGTAGTAGAAGCTTATTGTGCGAGATCTCAAGTGCTAAAAAAACACTTTTAGAGGCATACCAGCAACAAGCATCATGGATACAAGCAAGCCGTTATCTTTTTGTTAGAGCGATACGAAAGCTTACTACACGTTTTAATCATGTTCTTTGGGAAGGGGACGATAAAGCTTCGAAAATAAGCCCTCTTATTGCATCCATAGATGAGATACTAGAGGAACTTGATCCTTTACAGCCTTTAGTTGAACAAGAAAAATTTGAAAAACTTAGTACAAAGCTTCAAGAGTACTGTGAAAAACTTGAAAGCTCTTTTATGTATGATTCTATACCTGTTGCGCATATAAGACGGGCTCAAACATGGGCGCATTATACAATAGCGAGTGGAAAGCGAATTTTTATTATTGAGCAAGCCGATAAAATGCAAGAGGGTGTGCGAAATGCTCTGCTGAAAATTTTAGAAGAGCCACCAGAGCACTGTGTTTTTATTCTCACAACTGAAAATAAAAATGCTGTTATGCCAACAATTCTCTCACGAGTGAGGACTTATTCATTTTCACCACGAACTACACCTCAAAATTTAGAAGTTTTAAAGCGCATTTACCGCATTAGTGATGAGACTTTAGTTGAAGTTCAGAATAAAGCTATTGCCCAAGGCGAAACACTATTAACTTCTTATCTAAATAGTTTTTTGCCAATATCATACGATCAAATAACCCGTAATGCAGAAAGTTTTATGCATTCTCTTCAAAATAAGCGTATACCCAATATGGAAGAAATACTCAAAGAGATGAAAAACTTTGAACCAAGAATTACTTTAAAGCTGTTTTTTAATGCAATACTTGATAATCAAAGAATTAAAATAACTTCCTCTGATATTCGAACTGCACCAGTAGTAACAGAACAGAGTTCTATGATTTTGGAGTCAATAAAAACTGCATATACGAATATTTCTATTTATAATCAAAGTATTTTATCTGCATTCGAAACATTAATATTTTCAATCTTAAAGGTTATGTAGTTTGAGAGAATTTTTAAAAAGAGTTTCAGGCAAAATATCTAAATTAACTCCCGAACAGGTTGAAACATTAATCGATTCACTTACAGAAGAGAATGAAGCATTGAATGCCGTTCTTGATTCTGTTCATACTGGTTTATTAATTTGTAATGAGCAGTGGCACCTAGAATCAAAAAATAAGGCTGCAAGCCGTTATATTCCAATGTCGCACTTTAATAGGCAAACACCTGTTTGGGAGCAAATAAAGAACATGCAAGTTGCAGACTTTTTACGAAAAAACAGTACTATTCAAAAAAATCATATAACAGATGAATTTTTGCTTTACGACGAAAATGGTATTAATCGGTTTATCACGGTTGGTATTTATACCCTTGTACGCTCAAAAAAACTTTGGGGTTATATAATTCAAATTGATGATATCACTGATAAGCGAAAACAAGATATGATTATTAGGCGTATGGAAAGCATGGCTGGTCTTACAAATCTGGCCGCAAGTGTTGCTCATGAAATAAAAAATCCACTTGGGGCAATAAGCATTCATATTCAACTTATTCAAAAGGCCTTGAAAAAAGCTCGAGAGGGTGATGGTAAGCTCCCCAATGAAAAGCATGCTGAAAAATATTTGAATGTCGTAAATGAAGAAATTGAACGCCTAAATAATATCATAGTTGATTTTTTATCTGCAGTTAGACCTGTAAGAGCGACTATCGAAGCAGTTGACCCTGCAAAAATGCTGACAAGTTTTATTAGTTTTATCGAGCCAGAATTAAAAGAAAAAAATATAGAGCTCAAAACGGATTTTATTACTTTTGCGCCCATTATTCATATTGATCCAAAACTTTTTATACAAGTGCTAACCAATTTAGCTCAAAACGCTATTGCAGCAATGCCTAACGGTGGTGTAATTCAAATCTCCACTGCAGTTGTTAATGATAGGTTTATGCTTACCTTTAGTGATTCTGGAATAGGTATGAATAAAGAAACCTTGGATAGGGCATTTGAACCTTATTTTACTACAAAGGCACAAGGTACAGGTCTCGGCCTAGCCTTAGTATACAAAATAATAAAAGAAATGGCTGGGGATATTAGTATTAAATCGGAAGAAGGTAACGGAAGTGACTTTATTATTACGCTTCCAATACTACAACGAGAACAACACTTGCTCGAATATGCAAATATTTAATTGTGCTATTTGTGATGTAAATCCTTTTATTATAGAGATTTACGTCACAAACTCGTCGGGAACCTCGTGAAACCAACTGGGTTTTTAGAGGTTCCCTATTATTAATACGGAGAAAAACCTGCTAGTAAGTCATCAAGGGCGCCCTGATCTAAGCATGTTATCGTAGCGCTAACCATGCGGTCATCGATTCTCTTATAAAGCTGCATTTGATAAAATGTCGTTCCTGCTACTGTTCCAAGTAGACTTATTTCATAAAAATCTATATTAGCAACAGTTCTTTTAGAATCTTCAAAAAATGAAACTTCATCATAGAGTGATGCATAGGTAGATTTTACTGTTTCTGCATACACTGCTTCTGTTATTTCACTGTCATACATCTTTTCAACAGTGATGCTAACATTATCAGAATTTAATACGTTTACTGCAAGAAACTCAAACATAAGCGTTAAATCACGATAATCCATGCCTTCTATAAAAACTTCACCGTATTCAGCTGCCGCAGTTTGCAATACTGTGTTAATATATGCATCATCCATCATAACCATTTCTTCGCTTAATGTATATCGTAAGCCTAACCACTCACTTGCATATTCCTCAGGGCTTCGAACCCCCGTCGTAAACTGCGTATTGTCAACATTTTCAACACTGGCGCATGAGATACATACTATACAAACAAGTATACCAATACCCAAAGCACTTACTTTCTTTTTCATTTTTGTTCTCCATAATTTTTTTGTTTTGTTCTGTAAACCTACTATAGTAAAGTATAGTTTTGTGCTGCTATTTTGTCAAGGAAGCTTTTATGCTTTAGTTTAATTTTATGATTGCATGTAGCTTTATGTAGCCAATAGTACGTAATCAACTCTAATCCAATTGCAAAAAAAGTCTGTATGCTGTACACTTATGTATAGAAATGGTAGGAAATGAGATGAATGGAACAATCCTTATAATTGATGATGAAAAAAATATTAGAGAAGGTCTTGGTGCAGCTCTCGAAATGGAAGACTTCACAGTTTTTCTTGCAGACGATGGTAAGGTAGGCTTAGAGATCTTTAAAAAAGAAGCGATTGATTTAATAATCAGCGATTTAAGAATGAATGAGGTTGGCGGCGAGCAAGTACTTTCAACGGTGATTTCTCAAAGTCCTTCGACAAAGGTTATTATTTTGACCGGTCATGGCAGTATTGATTCTGCTGTGGATGCAATGCGACATGGTGCATATGATTTTCTTACAAAGCCAGTTAATCTTGACCAACTCACCCTTATTATAAAACGGGCATTAACGAGAACAAAACTTGAAATTGAACATAAAGAGCTTTTAGAAGAAGTTCAAAAACACCGCGGTTTTGAAAAAATTATTTCAAAAAGCCCTGAGATGGATAGAGTATTACATATCATTGAAAAAACAGCGAGAACAAAAACTTCTGTGCTTATTACTGGTGAAACTGGAGTTGGGAAAGAACTTGTTGCAGATGCACTTCATAACTTATCCCCAAGAAATGATAAACCGTTCATTAAAGTGCATTGTGCCGCTTTATCTGAAAACCTTCTTGAAAGTGAACTTTTTGGCCATGAGAAGGGCTCTTTTACGGGTGCTACAGGGCTAAAACGTGGTCGCTTTGAACTTGCCAATGGTGGAACAATTTTTTTAGATGAAATTGGAGAAATTGACCAAAATGTACAAATAAAAATTTTGCGTGTGCTACAAGAAAAGCAATTTGAACGTGTGGGAGGAGAACAAACTATTTCATGCGATGTTCGAGTTATCGTAGCCACAAATCGTAATCTTGAAAATGAGGTAAAAGAAGGCCGTTTTAGAGAAGATTTATATTATCGGTTAAATGTCGTTAATATAACTATTCCACCTTTAAGAGAACGAAAAGATGATATTCCGTTATTAGCTTCTTCATTTTTAGCAGAGTTTAATACTGAAAATGAAAAAAATATTTCTGGCTTTGATGCAGAAACGAGGCGAGTACTGTACGACTTTCATTGGCCTGGAAATATTCGTCAGCTTAGAAACTGTAT
>CAYJOZ010000089.1:0-6853 GCA_964371925.1 uncultured Treponemataceae bacterium
AAAAGATAGCTACGCACAAGCGTAAGAAAAAGCTTAGAAAAAACAGACATAAGAACAAGTAATTTTACTTTTTTCTAATTCTGCTAATTTATGCGTTACCGAATTATTAATATATTTTTTCTCAATTGCGGTAATGTAAAATGTTAAATGACTCACTGCTATACTTTATGTTAGCAGTGGTCTTTTTTTTAGGAGTATGCTACGCTATTACAACAAGTTTCATGCCCAGACGACGTGAAAAAAATACCTATTTCTAAACTACCTATTCTCGCAGAAGAGATTCGAACAAGAATAATTGATACTGTCGAAATAAATGGCGGCCATTTAGCAAGTAATCTTGGGATTGTAGATGCTACAGTAGCGTTACACTATGTTTTTGACAGTCCTAAAGATGCTCTTGTTTGGGATGTAAGCCATCAAGCATATACACACAAAATTCTCACAAAACGAAACGATATTTTTTCTACATTACGCCAAAAGGATGGCCTTTCAGGGTTTACAAAATTTTTAGAAAGCGAGCACGATTGGTTTGATTCAGGACATGCGTCAACTGCCATATCTTCGGCATTAGGATTGCTAGCGGGTCGAAAAATTGCGGGTGATTCTGGGAAAGTTATTGCGATTCTTGGTGATGGAGCTTTGACTGGTGGAATGTCCTTTGAGGCATTATCTCATGCTGGTCAGATTCCAAATGATTTGATTGTCTTTCTTAACGACAATCAAATGTCTATAAACGGCAATACAGGTTCAATATCGAGATATTTGAGCAGATTAACCACAACCGTCCAGTATCAATCTTTTCGATATCATTTTGACCGTATCGTTGAAAAAATACCTTTATTAGGAAAGCCGTTTACTCGATATATTTTTCGAATTAAGCGTGCAATTAAAGGTTTGATTTTTACGAATAATATTTTTTCCGATTTAGGATTTGAATATGTAGGCCCTTTAGATGGACATAATATTCGAGAACTTATAACCGTATTGAAAAAAGTTAAAGATATGACTAGGCCTGTTGTAATTCATGTGATTACAAAAAAAGGGAAGGGGCATGCCCTTGCCGAAAAAGACCCAGTTTCGTTTCATGGAGTTAGCCCAAAGTCTGACCAAAAGGGAAATACAACTTTTACTGATGTGTTTGGAAAAAAAGTACTTGAATTAGCAAGTGTTGATGATAGAATTGTAACAATTACTGCCGCAATGACTGATGGAACAGGCCTTACCGAGTTTGCAAAAAAATATCCAAGTCGATTTTTTGATGTAGGAATAGCAGAAGAGCATGCAGTAACTTTTGCAGGGGGGCTTGCTCGAGCAGGGTTAAAGCCAGTTGTTGCAATATATTCCACTTTTATACAACGTAGTGTTGATCAGCTGATACATGATATTGCACTTCAAAATATTCCTGCAGTATTTGTACTTGATAGGTCAGGTCCAGTTCCCGCTGATGGAGAAACGCACCAAGGTATTTTTGATATTTCTCTTTTGAGGCCTATTCCAAATGTTTCTCTTCTATCACCTGCTTCAAAAATAGAACTAGAAAACTGTTTAGAATGGGCATTGAAGCAATCTTTTCCTGTAATTATTCGTTATCCAAAGTCTTCTTGCCCTCCAGAAAAAGAATTTTTTAGTGAGCCAATCATAGAAGGTTGTGGTGTACTTATACCATGTGACGAAAAAAAATCAAAGCCTGCTGACATGCTTTTTGTATGCACGGGCGGAATAATTCCAGAGGTTTTAGAAGCGGTTGAAAAACTTGGTAAAGAAGGTAAGAGTGCAGATGTATACAATCTCCGCTTTTTAAAGCCTCTTGATAAGGCTAGTTTTTTAAAAATGGCAAAACAATACAAAAAAATTCTATTTGTTGAAGATGGGATTCGTATCGGTGGGATAGGCACCTACCTTGAATCTCTTCTTGATAGAAATTTCAACGATAAAACTACAATGGTAAGTGGATTTCCTGATAAATTTTTACAACAAGGTACTAGAGCTCAAATTTTACATGAAGCGCATTTAACTGGTGAACTGCTTGCGAAAAAGGCTCTAAGAATGTGGGAATAATGTATGGGTTTTCATGTTAATCCTATTGAGCTGAAAAATAGGGACCTACACACGGCTATGCCTGCTTTTGTAATGTCTATAATCAATTGCACACCAGACTCGTTTTGGGCAGGTAGTCGGTTTTTATCTAAAGACGGAGATGGAATTCAAAAAATAGTTGAATATGCGCTAGAACAATTTGCTGTAGGTGCCGATATTATAGATATTGGGGGCGAGTCAACTCGTCCAGGATCCTCTTATGTTGAAGAAGAAGAAGAGATGTGTAGAATAATTCCTCTGATTCAAGAGATACGAAAGCATTCAGCGGGGGCAATTTCTGTCGATACAAGGAAGGCCAGCGTTTTAACAGAAGCTATAAAGGCTGGAGCTGATATCTTAAATGATATTAGTGCATTGGAAGATGATTCTCAGATTGTCAATATTATTTCGAGCGAAAAAATTCCTGTAATTTTAATGCATAAACGTGATACCCCTCTTTCAATGCAACAAAATACCGTGTATAATAATATAATAGAGGATGTGAGCAATTATTTAAGCGAAAGAGTGAAGTATGCGATGCAGCATGGAGTAAAAAGTTCTAAGATTATTCTAGATGCCGGCATTGGTTTTGCAAAGGGCACGAAAGATAATATTGCACTTATAACATCTTCGAGTGACATTGAGAAAAAGGTTGCACAATCGTGTGGTGCACAAACATATGGCACGTTAGTAGGGTTATCAAGAAAGACATGTATTGGCAATATAACCGGAAAAACTGTAGAAAATAGACTTGCAGGAACACTTGCAGCTAATTTTCTAGCTGTGCAAAACGGAGCAAAGATTTTGAGGGTACATGATACTGTAGAAACAGTAGATATGTTAAAAGTGCTTAAAGAATTTCAGAAATAGTAGAGGGAAGATGAACGTATTTGATAGGTTGTCAGAAGTATATAATTTTATTAAACCTGCGCTTGATATCGGTGTGCTTACATTTATCCTATACAAAGCATATGGTATAGCGGTGAAAACGCATGGACTACAGATACTCAAGTTTTTAATAATGATTTTTTCTGTATATGCTATATCACTGTTTTTGAATTTAACTACTATTTTAAGCTTATTGAATTTATTAGGGCCAGGGCTTTTAATTAGTTTTGCAATTGTTTTTCAGCCCGAATTACGTAAAATCATTCTGAGATTGTTACAGGCAGATTGGTTTAAGTTTGGGAATAGAACAAAGCATAGTTATATAGATTCAGTTCTGGTAGCTGCAGATACGTTGTCAAAACAAAAACGAGGAATGTTAGCAGTTTTTACACGTAAAACTTCGCTTTCAAGTATCATTGATACAGGAACACGGTTGAATGCAGATTTAACTTCAAATCTTTTAGTAACCATTTTTGGACATGACACACCTTTGCATGATGGTGCTGTAATTATTCAATCTGAAAAAGTTGTTGCTGCAGGTTGTTTTTTGCCATTAACTGAGCAATACGATATAAAGAAAACTTTTGGTACACGGCATAGGGCCGCAATAGGGATGACCGAAGAAACAGATGCGGTTGTTCTCATTGTATCTGAAGAAACTGGTGCTATTAGTTTAGCCTATGAATCGCACCTATATTATGAATTAACAGAAACACAATTAATTAAAACACTTGAAACTTTATTAGAAATTCCAAGTTCTAGTTCTAAGGAGGTTTCGTAGTGAATTTTTCTACTTTTATTGAAAAAATTTTTTCTAACTGGCAAGCAAAACTGCTTTCACTTGGCTTGGCAGTACTTCTTTATGCTGCATTTCAGATTATTTCTCTTGATACAAAAGTTTTTTCTATACCCTTGGAAGTTAGAGCTGGAGGAAATTTTGTCCTTACACAAAATCCGCCAAAATTCATACGTGTGGAAGTTAAAGGGCTAGCAGAAGAGTTGGGAAGCATACAAGAATCAAATATTACTGCATATGTTGATATTGCATACGCTGCAGAAAGTGGAAAGGTAATGATACCTGTTCAATTAGAATTGGCAGAGAACATTACTCTTATGGAGCCTTTTGAAGTGGTATTAAATCCAGCATCTGTAAATGTAACACTTGAAGAGAATGTTGTTGCGTGGGTTCCACTTGAACCAATTTTTGCGGGAACACCCGCTGATGGTTACGAGGTTGCATCATGGACTGCTTCTGTTGAAGATGTAAAAATTAGTGGCCCAAAATCAATAGTGGAATCGACCAGTGTAATATATGCCGACGGGATAAGCCTGAATGATCGCACTCAATCTTTCAGTGGCGAAGTAAATCTTATATCGATGAACGAAACGGTAAATGTAGTCGAAGAAGAACAGGCAACCATTTTTGTCGAAATTATACCGCAAATTGTAACAGTAATGTTTGAAAACGTTCAACCATATTCTACAACATTACCCCCTACGCTTGCCTTTGCTCAGCCGCTTCCATTTCTTTCGATTGAACTTTCTGGAGAAAAAAATCCTTTAACCGCATATGCTCCAGCAGACAATACAGCAGAGCTAGATGTATCTCAGATAACTGAAGTTGGTGAATATACAATACCTATTACCTTTAATATCCCTGAGCGATTTTCGCTTGTTTCAACAAGTCTTACAGAAGTTACATTTGAAATAGTCGAAGCGCCCATTATTGAAGATGGATTATTAGACGGAAGTACTGAAACAAATGAAGCCTTGCTAGAGGAAGCGCTATGATAATTGGGTGCGGTATTGATATTGTACAGGTAAAACGCTTTTCAAAACTTGCAAAAAATGCTACATTTTTAAGACGGTTCTTTCATCCAATCGAGGTTGACTATATTGAGTTAAGTGGAGAACGAGCTAAAGAAAGTCTTGCTGCACGTTTTGCTGCAAAAGAAGCACTGGCAAAAGCACTAGGTTGTGGGCTTGGATGTTTAACGCTGCGGAATATCTGTGTTATTAAAGGTGAAAACGGACAACCTTTGTTAGAGGTGTACGATGATGTAAGGGAAAAATTGCATGCAAGTGGAGCAAACTGTATACATGTTTCATTGTCGCATGAAAAAAAATATGCAATTGCACAAGTTATTTTAGAAGAAAAGTGAGGGATTAATGAATAGATATAAAAAGAAAGAAGAGCCAAAAAATCTAGCAATTTCATTTTACTCGAAGAAAAAAACAATGTGTCCCTTTTGTAAAAAAGAGTTTTCAAAGGAAGAAATACTTTCTGGTGGTGGACGTATGATTGCGGGAGAGTTAACCGAAGAGTTGAGAAGAACTTTTGAGCCATCAATAAAGTATGGACCTATTTATCCAATGATTTATTCTATTGCAGCATGCCCTGTGTGCCATGCAGCTTTTTTATGGAACGATTTTGAGAGTATCAAAGATCAAAATGTAATTAACACCATTATCGATACCGAATCTGAACGAAAAGATACCGTAGAGAAAATTGTGCCTTTTTATGATTTAACACGGCCGAGAACACTTTATGATGGTGTTGCCGCGTATTATTTGGCATTGCAATGTTACGAGAAGCTACCTCATAATTATTCTCCTTGTATAAAAAAAGCTTTAATTACTTTGCGATTAGCATGGCTTTGTGGCGATTTGAATAATTTAGTTCCTGACCGGGGTTTTGATTACATTAAGCAAAGATTCTATCTTAAGTCGATGTTTTTTTACCAACAAGCTTTAGATTTCGAGCAAGCTCGCGTTGAAGATATTACTGCTATTGGGCATTTTGGGCCAGATATAGACAAAAATTATGGCTATGATGGGGTAATATATCTTTGCGGTTTTCTTGAATACAAATATGGTCAACGTACCAATATGAATGAGCGCTTAAAAAAACTTGATGAATATAAAAGAGCTATTGCTCGCGGTTTTGGATTGGGTAAGTCTTCAAAAAATAAGCCTGGGCCGCTTTTAGAGCATTCACGGTCATTATACGATCAAATGACAAAAGAACTACAAGATGCAAATATGTTAACAGAGGATGATGACGAATAGTGCGGAGAATTGCATTAACAATCTCATATGATGGCACCCACTATATTGGTTGGCAGCGCCAGAGAGAGGCAGAAACTGTACAGGGAGAATTAGAAAGGGCTTTAACATCTCTTCATAAAACAGAAATTGAGGTAATTGGTTCTGGACGCACTGACTCAGGTGTACATGCTATAGGCCAAGTAGCGCATTTTAACTCTCCAATAGATTCTATTCCAATAGAGAACTATGCTGATGCTATAAACTGTTTTTTACCACATGATATACGAATAACAAAGGCAGAAGAAAAAGGTGGTGATTTTCATGCACGGTACAGCGCAACGAGTCGTAGCTATCGTTATTTTTTTCACTGTAGTTCTGTATCACCGTATGCGCATCAAATGAGATATGTATGGTGGTTGCGATATCAGCCAAATATTGAGAATTTAAATGATATGGCTTCTTGTTTACTAGGGGAAACAGACTGTATGTCGTTTACTGCTTTAGGTGATAAAAGTGTGTCAACTTTTAGAGATATTGAAAAAGCGCACTTCTTTGTAGATAATGATACACTTGTATTTGAAATAAGGGCTAATGCTTTTTTATGGAAAATGGTTAGAACTATTGTGGGAACCCTAATTGATTTAGATATGAAAGGTCTTGGAAAAAATGATTTTCAAGGTATTATCGATGGGAAAAATAGAAAGAAAGCCTCGGCAACGGCTCCAGCAAAGGGTCTTTTTTTGTGGCATATTGAGTTTGATGGGGAAAGAAGGCATCCTTAATTGGAAGCCTTATTTTATCATATTTCGCATCTTATCGAGTGTTTCTGGACTTAAAATGT
>CAYJOZ010000090.1:0-970 GCA_964371925.1 uncultured Treponemataceae bacterium
AAGGAATTCCCAAGCCAACCTTTCGATTAGGATGTTTAATTCCATCAGTGTAAAAGGGATCTTTTACTCGTTTTAATGTATCTGCATTCATGCCCTTTCCGTTATCTTTAATAATAACAGTTAGCTTTTCTGGTGTTTCTAAAAAATCGACCTCTACTGTTGTTGCATCTGCTTCTGTCGCATTCTGCGTTAAGTCAGCTATTAGATCACAGAGTGTATAGTGCATTAGGCTGTTTTGTATTTATCTAGAATTTCAGACATTTGCCCTTTTGCTAGCTTTCCATATACATCACCGTTAACGGTTAGAACAGGAGCTAAACCACAGCAACCAATACAGCGTACTGGTTCTACAGAGAATAAGCCATCTTCTGTAGCAGCATCTTCAGGATCTAAGCCTAAAAGCTCACGAGACTCATCAATAAGGTCTTGTCCACCTTTTAGATAACAAGCTGTTCCCAAACAAACACTAATTCTGTTTTTTCCTGGTTTTTGTGTCTTAAAGAAGTGATAAAAAGACATAACACCGTATACTCTAGCTAAGTGACTACCTGTTCTTTCTGCTACAGCTTGAGCTGCCTCTTTTGAAATATAGCCTTGTTCTTCTTGAACCTTGTGGAGAACCATAATAAGATTTCCAGGCTTAGTATTCCATTCGTCTATAAACGCTTCGAGCTCTTTAGAGAACCCTGCATCTGTTTTTTGTGCCATACACACCTCCATTTTTTTCTTCTTTTGTCAAGAAATTATACTTTATATATATAAAAAAAGCAAGATTTAAAATTTTTTACACATATTGAATAAATGCGAAATACCGCAATGTTTGCTATTGTTTTCTAACATTTACCACTGTATGCGAAAAATAATGTCATCTGTATTTGATAAAATTTTATTTAAAAAAAGCGTGTAAATTGCTCTGTTTTCGACAATTTTTATTTCTGCAAGAGAAACAGGATAAATTTGTGCAGATTTA
>CAYJOZ010000090.1:980-6852 GCA_964371925.1 uncultured Treponemataceae bacterium
GTGTTTGTATTTCGACCGAAACAGTTGCCTCTTCTAAATCTTGGACCAATTGATCATTTCCATATAAAGCCCCGATAAAACCCAAATACTCATCAGGGCTCATTTCTTCACCCGTGAATATAGGGGCTTGCAATAACTCAACGTATAAAAGAGCATCTTCTCCCATCAACGAAAAAAGCTCTCCCATGGTTTCTTCATCTAAAAGAAGGCTAAGTTCAGTACCAGAAGATGTATTAGCTATTTCAAATAGTTGTTCTTGTCCAGGTAAAAGCTTATTAATATCATGAAAAAATCCCGAAACTGAAATATCGGTGGTACCCACAGAAACAACGGAAACAGGCTCTATGCCCACGAAAAACTTTTTTCAATTGCTGCAGTGTCAAAAATGCTTGCAGCAAATCCTGTTCCAGTAAAAGAGCGAAGAATACTACTAACACCATCGCTTGCTTCAGTTTGAAAAGAAAAAGAGCCTTTTCCA
This sequence comes from uncultured Treponemataceae bacterium, assembly GCA_964371925.1. Lineage (GTDB taxonomy): Bacteria > Spirochaetota > Spirochaetia > Treponematales > Treponemataceae > CAYJFX01. The sequence continues at coordinate 1,459 of CAYJOZ010000090.1, forward strand.
CCGCTTTCTAAGTCGAAATGCGCATTAGTAGAGCATGATAAAAAAACAACACAACCTAAAATAGAAAAAAGTACCTTCATTTTATCCCCATGGCTATAACGACAAACCCTCAAAACTTACACGAAACCCAGTAGAAAAAACAAGCCCCGCAACAAGTGAGTCGCCTAAACTTAAGGCAGAGTTATTAACGTTATTGAATACTGTCCAAGAAACATCTTGGACGAAAGAAATTTTTGATTTACCTATGTTTACACTAGGACTTTGCCATGAAAAGCCAAGAATACCAGGAAAAACAGATGCAATTACATTCTGTTCGCTGCCAATTAATTTTGGATTTCCAAAAGTAAAAACTGGGCCTGCATATACCCTAAACCCATAAGGAACCGTAACTGAAAACTGTAATGGCAGCTGAACAACTCCCATACGAGGCTCAAATCGCACCTCTAGTCCAATTCCGGGCTCTGTTTCCCACGCGGTATACCTAACATGTGTTTGTATAGTTGCACCTCGAATGTTAAAGAAAAAACTATCTGTACTAAAAAAATTCCAAAGCATAGTCCCTGTAAAATCAATCGTTAGATTTTCTAATATGCTCCCGCTAGCGAAAGAGGAACCTTCCTGAGAAGAAGGTTCTTTTTGATTTGGGGGCAGAGAAGTGCCGGCAGAAATAGTTGGGGGAAGAAACTGTCCCACCCCTGCATAGGCATTTTTCCATGTAATCTGATTTAAAGACGATACTATTACCCCTGTATTAGGGCCGTCACTTACTGAGTGTATGAATTGATTATTTCCTATGTAAATTCCTGCATGAGAGATAGTGTTACCAACAGTTTTAAAAAATAGAATATCTCCTATTTCTTTTCGATCATCGGAAACAATTCTCATAAACCCATACATAGCTTCAACTGTTCTGGGAAGCTGAACTCCAACAGAGTTTCTACTTACTGTGTAGATAAATCCAGAACAATCCATTCCTGCAGTCGTAGTCCCACCCCAAAGATAAGGCACTCCTACATATTTTTTAGCTTCAGTTACAAAAGAATTTCTGAGATCGGACGCTTGTTGAGTATTACTTTGAGAAAATGCAAATACTGGTGTAATCAGCAAAAATAATAATGCAACACCGATTTTTTTATTTTTCATAATGCCCTTCTATTATCGACTATTTTGCAGAAAGACTCAAGAGGCAAATGCCTTCAAATCTTTATTGCAAATTATAAAAAAAAACGGTATAGTTATAATACATGAATATAGTCCTTTTTTTGAAGAATGACAACAATTTTTTACCTCTCCTCGATGAGCGAACACAGCACATAATACATATCCTAAAAAAGAAAAAAGGTGACACATTTGAAGCAGGCATTGAAAATGGAGATGCTGGACTCGCAACGATCACAGACATAGACACAAAAGGCATCTATTTTGATTTTTTACCTATGTCAAAGGGAAATCCGTTACACCCAATTGAATTAATTGTCGGTTTTGTGCGTCCTATCCAACTCAAACGTCTTTTTCGAGATGTAGCAAGCTTAGGTGTACAAAAGCTGCATCTTGTTGGCACTGATCTTGGTGAAAAATCCTATATGAACTCAAAGCTTGTTGAAAGAGGAACGGCCTACAAAGCCTTAAAAGATGGAGCAATTCAAGCAAAAAGCACCCATGTAACAGAGCTCATTGTTCATAATTCATTAGCATCGTGCTTAAACGAAATAGCGCTTGGCAATAAAACCTTGAAAATTTGCTTAGATAATATTGAACCACAATGTAGCTTGTTTGATCATTTAGAAAATGAAAAAAAAGAAGGACAAACAATACTAGCTGCAATTGGAAGCGAGCGTGGTTGGAGTACAAACGAACGAGCAGTATTTAAACAACATAATTTTGAGCTTTGCAGTATGGGGAAACGCGTTTTACGAACAGAGACAGCAACCACCGTTTCTTTGAGTATTATACTGCAGTCAATGGGAGAGTTATAATGAATCAAGATAGAGTAAAGGAAATCCTTTTAGAAATACAAAATACAGAACTTGAATTTTCGCTTATTTTTACAGGCAAAGAAAGCAAACGTGTAAATGGTCTATATAAACCAGATACACAAGAAATTCTTTTACACAATAAAAATTTTACAACCGACAATCAGCTTGTATACACTGCTATTCACGAATATGCTCACCATATTATGAATGAACGAAAACTAAACAAAACTGCTGGCCTTGAACACTTAAAAGGTCGAGCACATACAATAGATTTTTGGGCAATTTTTCATGAACTCTTAGATGTTGCAGAAGAAAAAGGTTATTATGTAATGGGACTAGAAGATTCCCCAGAGCTCGCTGAGGTTACAGAAGACATTCGCAAAAACTATCTTGAAAAAAACGGGCTATTAATGCAAGAATTTGGAAAACTTCTATCAAAAGCTCACCAGTTATGCCTTGATGCAAATATTCGATACGAAGATTATCTTGATAGATGCCTACGAATACCTCGTCAAGCAGCTAAAAACATTACAAAGGTCGGCTCTGTTCCCGTTGACCCTTCACTCGGTTTTGAGAACATGAAGATGATTGCCTCTATGGCGTCTGCAGAAAAAAGAGCACTCGCACAAGAACAGTTATTAGCTGGAAAGAGCCCAGATGCAGTGCGATTCTCAATGAAAAAACCAAGTCCAGATGAAGATCCAAAGGTTAGTTTAGAAAAAGAAAGAGTTCGACTCGAAAAAACAATAACACATCTTACAAGCAAACTTGAAATGGTGGAGGAAAAACTTGCGAACTTATAAATTTATGCTCATTTTCTCTATTATCTTCATGCAAGCCTCTTTGATGTACACCCAAAATACGGTTCCATCTATACAAATGCCATCAATTCCATCCATTTCTAGTCCAACAATATCGGGTCCGACAGCACCAAGTGTACCTAAAGTAGAATTAACAACACCAGAAAACAGTGAAAATGTGAAAACAACAACTTCCACTACAAACACTCCACAATCAGAACTATCCACAGACCTCACGGTAACGGCGCTAGAAACAATTTCAAACCTTTTTACTGATGAAGAAAATGCTATCGGGGCAGAAGATTTTAGTGATATTGGAAATTTTTCATCTCTCACAGAAGTCGCAACCATGCTTAATGGAGAATTGACAGCAACTAGCGATGAAACTACAAAAGCACTGCTGCAAGAAATTCTTTTGAAGCTATCAGAGCTAGAGACAAAAATTGATAATCTTGAATCAAGCACTGTACAAAGTGAGGATTAACAATGGAAAATGAAACCCTAAAAAAAGGCCTTGAATTAATTGGTTTTTCGGAAAAAGAAATAGATTCTGGTATAAATAACTTAATAGCATATGCAAAAGAATTACAAAGCGGAAACGATGAATATGGGTTAACTGCCATTATTGATTTTGAAGAAATAATTATTCGCCATATTTTAGACAGCCTTGTTGCACTCCCATATTTAAGAGAATTGAAATCAAAAATTATAGATAGCAAAGCCGATACTACAGATTCACCTGAACCATTTATTATTGCAGACATAGGCTCAGGCGGAGGAATACCAGGAATTCCTCTTGCAATTATGATGAACGATACCCAATTCATTCTTGCAGAAAGAATGACAAAACGATGCAACTTTTTGAATTATTGTAAAGAAAAACTACATCTTGATAACATATCAGTTGAAACAATCGAAGCTGAAAGGATAGAACAAAAACGATTTGACCTCGTTGTATTTAGAGCCTTCCGCCCACTAGAGAAAAAAATGACTCGTGTTTTACTTCGAGTATTAAAAGATGGAGGGTACCTTGCAGCATACAAAGCAAAAAAGGAAAAAATTATAGAAGAAATGTCTTTAATAGAAAAATGGATTCCCTCATACAACCTCGTTGAGCTTAGCGTTCCCTTTTTAGAAAACCATGAGCGTCATCTTGTTGTTGCAAAAAAACCTATAAACTAGCAGCTTTAGTATTTGTCAGTTTGTTGAATGTTTTTAAAAGCCCGTCTTTATCTATCAGATCAATCGGACGTCCTTCTACAAATTTTTTCGACTCAGATGAAAAAAGCCCTGCGGTAAAACAAATACCACGGCCAGCTTTTAAATCTCTTATTCTTCCATGGAACTCACGTATTACAAATTCTCCCATAGCGCCGGTACTTCTGTAAAATCTAAACACCACAAAATCTTCCCACTTTGTAGTCTCTATTTCTGTTTGAATTTCAACTACATCGGGCTTTGCCTCTAGGGCAATAATTTTTACATGCGACTTCGCATAATAGGAGGACACGATTCTTCTACAAAGGGCAACAAAATCACTACTCCCTGCGACTAAGTAGGTTTGAAGACTTGAGTTTTGACTCATTTCTTGATACCGTGAAATAAGGGACTGAACATCTTTAAACCCTGGTGAAGTGGCTTGAATTTCTTTAAGGAAACCCAACGCTTTTGAAATGTTATTTGTTTCTAAACACGCATTTGCAAGATTGTATCGAATATTAGATAAAATATCTAAGGGAGCCGAAGTGTGCTTTAATCCAATTTCATAATCTTTTATTGCTTTTTCTAGTTGTTTTTTTGATGTGTGATACAGTCCTGAAAACAAACAAGCTCGAGCACCAAACTCAGGGTCTGCTCTCAAATGCAAAAAGACAGGAATGGCTTTATCCCCTTTTCCTACATGATATAGCGATTCTGCCATGGCAAAAAGTACTTTTTTGTTTTCGGGATTTGTGTCAAAGGTAGCTTTTAAAAAAGGAAAGGCTTTTCTATATTCTTTTTTTTCATACATTGCCAAACCTAAAAGCTCATGTACCTTTGAATTTTCTTTATTAATTAAGTGAGCTTTATTAAGAAGAGGAATAGCATTATCATATTGATTCATTTGATAAAATGTTTGTGCTAGGTAAAAATTTGCGTCAAAACTCTCTGGCTCTGCATTTCGTGCAAGCGTGAGATTTTTAAAGGCTGTGTCTAAATCTTTTATTTGAAGAGCACAGACTCCTGCTCTGAAAGTAGCTTCATTTGTATTATAATTTTGATTTAAGGGAGCGACATCCAAAATAGTCTTATATACATCGAGAGCTTTTTCCCACGCACGTTCCTGATAATAAACATCTGCAAGAGGAACCAACCCTCGTAAATCTTTAGGGTCTTGCTTTAGCCTTTTTTGTGCATCTTTAACAATGGTTTGATTCGATTTTTTTCCAGATGATCTTTTTTCTTCGCGACCACCTTTAGAACTAGTTGCAAAATATATCATTACAGCTAAACAAACCACAGCACCTGCTATTATAATGGGAATCATCATATTATCTATATTATGACCATATTTTATAATTATGTCAATGCGCAGCCGATGAAAAAAAATCTGAATATCTAGCATAGACGATATACTT
>CAYJOZ010000091.1:0-6816 GCA_964371925.1 uncultured Treponemataceae bacterium
CACAGTTTTCTCGCGTTTTACGCATTTTTCCCTGCAAAAAAATAGTTGCAATTGGTCTTAAAAAAGACAAAGGGCATTTTTCATATGAAAAATGCCCTTTATAAAAATTGATATTCTATCAATTTTTATTACAAGCGCTACCGGGCGAAGCGGTATCCTTTTGCACCAAGCAGGGACATGGCTTGCCATGTCCGTTTCAAAGCAAAAGATACAAGCAAAGCACGGGACGGCCTTTGGCCGGAGCGCCCTATCGATACAACTACTTCTTATTTTTCGCCCTTAAATACAACACGATGTAGTGAGCAAATGAAGCAAAGGATGCTAAAACGCAAATGATGTACAAGACTGAATTTATCTGTAAAAGTGTTGTAATATTGAAATCAGATACGAAATGCACTAAAGTAACGAGGCTCAAAGAAAGCATTCCTGTTACTATATAAAGCACTGTTTTTATTTTACCGCCCATAGCAGCACCCATAGCCAAACCTTCACGTTGGGCCATTAGTCGAACGAACTGGATTGAAATTTCTCTCAATGTGATAAGGAGCAAGCACCACATTGGCATTAAACCAATAGACGCGTAGCAAAAAAACGCTGTTAAATGCAGGATAACGTCTGCAAATGGATCGAAAAATTTGCCAAAGTCGCTTACTTCATTGTTTTTACGGGCAAAAAAGCCATCTAAATAATCGGTAAATTCTGCAAAAATAAGCGTAGGCCATAGAATTATTAAAGTAATTTCTGCAAAACTACCTGTCCATTCTGGTATCATAAATAAAACATAAAAAATTGGGGCAAAAATTATTCTCACCCATGTAAATGCATCGGCTGTTCTCATGGGTTCAGTATAGCAGAAAAGCGCTTAAAAGTAAACCTCATTACTAATACGATTCATAAACAACACGTGAATCTTTTACGGACAATGTTACATTCAGTTCAGTTTCATTAGCTTGATTCGGAAAATCAGATATATTATAGCGCTCAAGTCTTATATCTTTTTCCAAAATAAGGCTTGAAAATAAGCGTATCGCACTAGAAATTTGAGAACTTTCTCCAAAATAATCAATTGAATGCGCAAAAAGTTCATGCTTTGCCGTTTCGCTTATAGTGCCATCGGCAACAGCAGTTGGAACTGTTACCCAATACCGAGAAAAAGGTAGTAAATTTTTATATGAAAGTGAAACGGCATAAAACTCAAGTGATTCATTTTCAGATACAGTTATATCATAATTTTGAGGCAAAGCAGAGTATGAATGAATAAAAAGTGCTGCAAAAAGGCTACAATACAAAACATACAACCCTACAAAAATTGGGGCGAGTGCTTTCCAAAAAACAATAAAAATAAACATAGAGAAAAAAATAACAAAGTAGTATGCGTAATCTTCTATTTCAAATCGTTGTACTATTGTATTCCACGGAGTCCAAATAAGTATACAAGCAAGACATGCTATACAGATACTAAAAAAAACGCAGCTTGCCTCCATACAATGACGGCGAGCCTTAAAAAGCTTTTCACCAGGATGTGAAAAGCCTTTTAGAAACAAGTAAAACCACTTAACTAAAAAACCTACTGCTAAGGAAAACCCAAAAACAAAGGCTATAGATAAAATATCAAAAAAGTCGCTCATTAACTTAGGGGTACGCCTTAAAATCTTGCACAATGCTTATTGCAGATTCGACATTTTTGCCAACCATTATTTCTTTTGTAATTGCAGTTGCTTTTTCTACTAAAACACCTGAATCTGCAATTCCTTGTAGCGTTACGGTATCTCCCTCTATAACAGCATGCAAAAAATTAATGTTTAACTTATGTTCAAAAATAAGAATATTCACAAGCTTTTGAGCCTCTAATAATTCTTTGATTTTTTTACTACCTTCTTTTTCCATCTGTGGGGTAATAAGTGCTTTTGTCATCTCAGCAAGCATATTTGCAGCAGCATCTTTATCAAAAACCCCAGTATTTAACACCATGTGAAATGAAGATGCATCCTCAGTTGAAAGGTTGAAAAAGCTCTTATGAAAACCAACTCTATTAGTGTCACTTTCTTCAATTCTTTTCATTGCTTGCTTCTCATCCCAATCAAATTCTTCCATGAGACGTTGCACTCGTGTTTCTTCTTTAGCGACGAATCGTACTGCGAGAAGGTTTGGCACATTCTCTAAAATTACAAAAGCTCCTCGACCTATTAAAATACAATCGCCTGAAGAGGCAGCTTCTAAAACAGCAGTTTGAAGATAATCTAAATATTCATCCCTGTCTTTTGCCAGCGATGCAAAAAAGCCTGGTTTTTTTTCATCATATTTTTCAAGTTTTTCTTCTGCGAAGCCAAGTTCAATAATTTTCTTTTCTATTTCTTTGCGGTCAACGAATTTGTAACCTAATTTTTTTGCTAACTCTTTTGCGACCTCGTCTCCTAAAGCTGCTACCTGTCGTGAAATTGCTATAATAGCCATGGAATCCCCCTTACTCTATACAGTCACTATAAACTGCATATGTATTCACGTTTTCTACAAAACTTGCCCAAATAAGAGCTTAATACTATGCATTACAACTTGACATAATGCCCTACATATATTATACATGTGGTGGGCGTAAAAAACAAGACTTTACTTACAAAAAAATCGCCATATAGGAGACAAAATTGAGCAAAAATTTAACATGGACTACAAAAGAAAAAAGCCTTTTACTAAAAACACGAATCATGGATATTCATACTCAAACATCTATTTCTCCTAATGGCAACACTTCACAATTTATTGTGCTTGACGCACCAGACTGGGCTATAATTGTGCCATTTTTAAAAAGATCAGATGCAAAAGCACAGTACAACATTGATGAAGATTGCTTTCTAATGGTTACACAATGGAGACATGGCAGTGAAGAATTAAGCATTGAGTTTCCAGGTGGCGTTGTTGACAAAGGCGAAGAAGCTTTAGAGGGAGCAAAAAGAGAACTATTAGAAGAAACAGGATATGAAGCCCAAGAAATAGTGCATCTTGGCTCCTTAAATCCTAACCCTGCCATCTACAAAAACACATTACATGTATATGCTGCAAAAGAGCTACGCAACACTCATAGCCTACATTTAGACGAGGATGAATTTGTGAGCTTTCAAGCTATTCCGGTTAGTGAAGTAAAAGCAAATATGGGGAAAAAGCCGTACGTACACGCATTAATGGCTACAGCTCTTTTATTATACGTACAAAATGAAAAAATGATTGGCTCATAGCCACCATGATAGTCAGGTGCTAACCGCAAGAAATACGCAGATTGCACAGATTATTACCTGTAACATTTTGAACAACACTAACATCTACCTTATAAATACTAAAAGCAAAGGCATTCTGTGTTACCACTGAATGCCTTTGCTTTATTTATTCTTGTGTTCCGTATGTGTCATAAGATACACTTGGTGAATATACACCTTCACGAATCTCGCCTGTTAAACTAGGAATATGCATTTTCATTCCTGGATGAATTAAATCAGGATTATCAGGGTCGCTCATACCATCTTTATTTGCTTGATATAAGTTTTCCCATAACAATGGATTATTGTAAACATATGGTTTAGCAGAAATATTCCAGTAACAATCTTTTGATTGTGACCAAGGAGTAACAACGTAGTACTCAGGTAAAGGTTTTACTTCTTTAATACCATCAAGAGCTGCTAATGATTCATCTGCGTACAAAGCAGCAGTTGCCCAGTTTTCCATATCATATGCAAGAACTGCATTATTTAAAGCAGATTCCCCTGCTTCGAATGCCATCGGATAATAAACATCAGCATTTATCCCTCGAGCATACACTACTCTGTTTCGAGCATAAATAATGCGTGTATTAGCTTTATATTTTTCTAACATTTGTGAAATATAAATTTCTGAAAGCTCTGCATTTTCTTCTGCTAAAAGTGAATATTCTACTGCTTTATCGTATTCACCTGCATCAAATGCTGCTTCTGATCGTAAAGTATAATCGCGTGCAAGTCGTTGATACTCATTATCTTTATAACTTTGTGCATTAAGTGTAAAAACAGTGGCACATAATAGAATTATTGCAATAAGTAGTGATTTTTTCATTATTCAGCCTCCTGTGTTGTTTCTTCGCTAATTGAATCGAGTGATTCTACGTCTGCAAGCGGCACTTGAGTATCTGCAGCTGTTGCAACATCTTCTGCATCTTCTATACGACGTTTAGCTCTATCCATTGCTTCTTGTGCTAGGCGACGTTTTTCAGCTACAGTTTCATATACAGTTGTCATAGAATCTGCAGCAATAGAAAAGTTTTTATAAGCGCTTTCTGGGTTTTTAGAAACCAAGTCTTGGTCGCCTTGTGTAAAAAATACAACGGCACCGTTATAATTTTGAGAATCAGCTACGCCAGCTTTAATTTCGTCAGCCATTTCTTTTACATCTAAAAATGAAACTCTCTTCTCATCTGCTAAAGATGTGAAAGCTGTAAATAATACAGTATTGTAAGCGTCTGCAGCTTTTTTTGCTTCATCATATACTTCTTTTCCAGAAGCGCCTGAATTAAATAGCCTCAATGCTGCTTCAGAGGCTGTGTTACCAGCTGCAAAGCCATCTGAATCATATGATTCAAAACCCATTTCGGTAATTTTAGCACCTGCTTTTGCAGCGATTGAAGCTTGTTCTAATGCTCTGTATTGATACAATACATTTGTCGCAGTTTCATTAAAGGCTTCTTCATCACCACCATCTTCATAAACAGCATGAGCTTCTGTTGATGCAACATCTACAACCAACAACTCATCAGAAAAATATTCTTCAGCGCCTGCGGCTACTGCCATTTGCCGGGCTTTTACAATATCTTGCATTAATGTATCGTTAGCTTCTGCTATAGTATTATCCGTTGTGTCTTCTGGTTTTACTTCTGTTACATCTGGTGTTTCTGGAACTTCTTCTGGTGGAGTTTTACAACCTGCCAATACAAGCAACGCAAAACACATTGCTGTAATTATCAATTTTTTCATGAATAATTCTCCTTGAAAATTTCTTAACTGCTAAAGCATTCACTTTAACATAACTAATTTTTGGGACAGTCTAATTACGTGCAATACAAACAATTGTACCTTGCTAGGTAAAAAAGCGATACCTAACCGAATTATTATATCCCTAGGATTATTTTACCGTATATCGTAAAATAATGCAACTTTATTTTCTTTTTTTTATGATTTTTTGCAAAAAAAAAGTTTCAAAATATAAAAAAAAGACTATAATATATATAGGTAACTGAAAAAGTTTGTTACTTTTTCAGTTATCTGTCGAGCTTGCACGAAAATCATTAATGAATCTAGATTTTCGTTGCGAACATCGCAGATAAATCTATGGTTGCCACTGCGAAACTGAAGTTTTTCAGTGGCCTCATATATATGAGTTTCTAAGAAAAATCATAAGCAATTACTATTTTGGAGGAATACGAAATGGAAGGTGAATTTACATTTAGCATTGAAAAAGAATTTGGAGTGCTTTCAACGAGCAAAGCAGGTTGGCAAACAAAGCTTACCAGTGTGTCGTGGGCCGGTCGAGAAGCAAAATATGATCTTCGATCATGGTCTCCCGATGGCGCAAAAATGAGTAAAGGGATTTCTTTAACACAAGAAGAATTAAAAGCTTTAAAAGAGCTATTAAACAGTATAGACTTGTAGCTCTCGGCCTTTTTTTATTATCAGTGAATATAGAAGCTCTTGAAGTGCAATTTCTTCGATTGCATTTCCTGTGGTCCTAATTGCCATGTCAGTTTTTGAGAGAAGAGACAAGCACAGAACTGTTTCTTTATCCGTCCAAAGTTTTGCTGCCATGGCATATTGGCCTTGCATTTTTTTACTTGAAAACCCTTTAATTTTTAAATCAAAATCGGAAGGGTAGCTATTTTCATGAATTGCGTGCCACGTTTTAAGCTTTCGAAAGCAGTGTGTGAGCGCTGCAAGCAACTGCACATACGAGGATTCTTTAGAATGCCGTATATGCTGTAAAATTGCTAGTGATGCTTGCAATCTATCGGTAACACTTTTTTGAACATCGCACATACTTGCAAACAATGTAAAAGGAGATTCGTCTCTACTATGACTCAAAATGGTATCAACATCATCTACACTAATATGATGCCCTTTTTCAAAGCATAAGGAAAAGCGAGCACACTCACTTTTAAGTGTTTCTGTATTATTTTCAATTAATTCAAGTATTGTATCGATTGCATCCGATTCTATCGAAAAGCCTTCTTTTGAAAACCAATTCTTTACCCACTCTGTTTTTTGATTTTCAAACATTTCCCAGAAAATTTTCTTATTTTGCTTTGGTATAGTGTTTTCAAGTTTTTTATCTACTGATATTTCGTCGCTTACTAACAAAAGCCACGAAGTATTTTCATTTTGGTGTTTTTTTTCGGCAGCACTTACCCAATCAGAGAGCAACGAAACATCTTCTTTCTTTTTTATAAGCTCTGCACTACGAAATACTACCAAACGGCCTTGTGAAAACAGAGAGCCATTTTGTAAAACAGAAAGCACCTCGCTCACAGAAGTTTCATTTGCATAAAAAATATCTTCGTCTATTTCGCCTAATTCTTTTTTTGCTTGTGCGCGTATTTTTTTTATTTCGTCATTTTTATTTCCGATTTCAGGCCCAAGCAACAACCACAATGGAACTGTACTTACAGAACTTGCCATCAATAATTCCTTATGATATTTGATAACACGCCTAAAATACGTACATCTTGGCAATAAATAGGTTTATAGGATTTATTCTCTGGCTCAAGTCGAATTCGTGATGATTCTTTAAAAAATCTTTTAAGGGTAA
>CAYJOZ010000092.1:0-6812 GCA_964371925.1 uncultured Treponemataceae bacterium
AAAAACAAGACACTCAGTTTACTTGGTCAGACTTTCAAGTAAAGTTAAACTCAGAATTGATAGGTAATTTAGGAAACCTTGTAAACAGAACAACTACCTTTGTTAGCCGCTATTACGATGGCATTATCCCAGAAGGCAAGTCAAACGATGAACTTTGGGCAAAAGTATTAGAAGGTGAAAAAAAGGTAACAGATAACTTTGAATGGGCAAACCTCAAAGACGCTATACATGAAATTTTTGCCATTTCTGACATTGCAAACAAAGCATTTCAAGATGGCGAGCCATGGAAAACAAGAAACGAAAACCCTGAACTTGCTGCAAGCCTTATTCACGACCTTTGTTACATAATTAAAGACTTAATGATTATGGTTCATCCATTTGTTCCACAATATGCGGAAAAAGTGCTAGGTTTCTTTGGTAAATCTGGTTGTGTTGCAAAAACTGGTGTCATTAATAATGAAAATGCCCTCCTTTGGGATAACCTAGGAGTAAGAGAAGGTTTAACTAGAGTAGACAATGCTGAAATTGTATTTACTCCATTAGACAATAAGGCTATAGATACATACCGAGAGCGTTATAGCGGAACACAAGCTGAACGAAAAGAAGCGCAAGAAAATGGCGGCAAAAAACAAGAAAAGAAGAAAAAAGAAAAAAAAGCCGCTCCTGAAATTGTAATGGCAGAAAACCCTGTTGAACACTTTAACAAGCATATTTCATTGCGTGTAGCGAAGATTTTAACAGTAGAGAAGCATCCAGAGGCAGATAAACTATATATTGAAACATTAGATGATGGCACGGGAACAACAAGAACTATTCTTTCAGGTCTTGTACCTTTCTTAAAAGAAGAAGAACTTTTAGGAAAACAAGTTATTATCGCGTATAACCTCGCTCCTCGAAAAATGAGAGGAATAGAAAGTCACGGGATGCTTTTAGCTGCAGATTATAAGGATGCAGATGAAAAGGACTGTGTAGAGCCTCTAACATGTGACTGGGCTACTCCTGGTAGCATAGTAGTACTTGAAGGAAATGAAGATTCCACAGAAAAGCCAGAGCTAATCGGAGCTGAAGAGTTTTTTGCTATTGAAATAAAAGTAGTAGATAAGAATGTGCAAATTGGTGGCAAAAATCTTATGGTTGATGGAAAAGCATTGACTACTGAAAAAACTGTAAACGGAAATGTCCATTAGTCAATTTATAATTGACAATGCATAATTGTTTTAAAATAAAAAACGAACTATACTTCATTCTAGTAATAGTTCGTTTTTTTATGTAATTTTAATTGTAAAAATCTGCGTAGTCTGTCGATGAAAACAGAGTACCAATCTAGGTGGCACATGCAAACGTTCTAACAATGTTGAAGTAGCTCAGTTCGGAATTCGAAGACTCTAATTTGGAATACTAGTTAGTTACACAAACGCATACATCTTTACTAGCTGCAGTGTGCATACCACGGGCGGTCATTTCGCTAATAAAGCTTTCTGCTAAACTTTCATATCCAGGAATTGGAGATGTGCAGTCTGTTAAAAGCGTCATGTTTGAAAGTGGAATGTATAAAGAAAGATCACGTATTGTATTTGCGACACAGTGACTTAATGCCTCACCTGCAATAAATATGCTTTCTTCAGCTTTTAGGGCATTGATAAAACTATAATTTGTACACGTGCTTGGATCATTATCATCAGGAACCTCCGCCTGTACACAGCTATAATGCTCTGTATTTTGATTTGGAGATTTTTCTATATACACTAGATTCTTTCCATTTGTGCCTTTTTCCCAAGTGTGAACAGCATCCCATATATTTTTTTCAATCGCAACTCCTACAGAGCCTTGTAGACAATGTGGTGGCCAAAGCGAAAGAGTATAGCGCCCTCTTGCTTCTAGGTTTTGAAGATAATATTCTACAAATTCTTGTAAATCAGGATTACTTGGAGTATAAAGCCCCTTTAGAACATCATCATAAGTGATAGTGGTTAGAGCACTCGGAGTGTCTCCTGATGCTGTTTTCCAGTACGCCGGATGAGCTATATGATAATAAGGGTGAGTATCTGCAGTGAGAAATATTGATTGGATATTCTTTTCATTATTGCATACAAATTCAGCAAGGCGAACACAATCTTCTTGTGCTCCCGGTACATATAAAGCACCGTCAGGGTGGCAAAAATCGTTTTGTGGATCAATAATTAGTAATGCACTCATATATTAGTATACCATGGGAAAAGCGAATTGTCAAGCTAAATCCATTCGAGTCTAAATCCATTCGAGCTCAGGGAATTCAATTTTGGTAGCTAAATCCTACATAATTTTATTAAAAATTTTGCTTACAACTTTGACATCAATAAGAATGTGTGATAAACTTATGGCATATGGAAAAAGTGTTTGCAGCAATTTCAAAAACAATTCAAAATCAAAACAACTTTTATGTATTTGCAACCGATATTCAAGCAAGGGCTTGGAGTGAATATATACTAAAAACAGGCATAGTAGAGGCTATATCTACAGATCGCTTTATAGCTTGGGATACATTTAAAGCTAGATGCATCCGCTCTCAACATCAAGATAAAAATTCAATTCCTACCCTTTTGAGAAAATTTTTTGCTCATAATATTATTCAAAAAAACAAAGAGCAACAGCTTTTTACAAGTATTATTAACCCACAGTACATACATACATCCGCATCGTTTGCAGATTGGATAGCACAAATTGTATCTCAATTATGCTTATGGCATGAAAAAATTGCTACAGTACACACTTTAGATGATGAAGACACAGATTTACTGCTTATAAAAAATGAATACGAAGCTTTTTTGCAAGACAATAATTTATTTGACCCTTCATGGGAAAAGCCACCTTTTCAAACGGATGGCAACACCTATTACATTATGTATCCGGAAATTATACAAGATTTTACAGAGTATAAAGAAATACTTGAAAGCGCAGACTGTATTGAACTCGTACACATAGACAGCCCCACAGAAGATTTAGAAGTATTACAGTATACTAATGCCCGAAGTGAGCTCAAAGAAACTGCACTTTTTATACGGTGGCTCTGCACACCAATAAGCGAAGGGGGAAAAGGCTTACTCTATAGTGATATAGCTCTTACCGTTAAGGATGTAAAATCATATGAGCCCTATTTATTACAAGAGTTCTCGTTATATAACATACCTATTAGGCTGAGAAGCGGAAAAGCATTAGGAGAGTATTCAGGTGGTAAACTTTTTTCACTCATTCAAGATTGTTATACTGAGAAGTTTTCATTTAATGCAATAAAAAATCTCATCCTAGATCCAGCATTTCCTTGGAAAAATAAAGAGGGGCTTAACCAACTTATTGAGTTTGGTATTAAGAATAATTGTCTTTGCACGTATGATAATACTGATATTTGGGAAAAAGCATTTAGGCGATCTCCCAAAGAGGAGCATGCAAGGCTTGTGTATTCTGATTTAAAACGATGTATAAAAGCATTAGCAAAATCTACTGACTTTAGATATGTATTAGAGCATTATAATCAATTTAGATCTATTTTCTTTGATCGAAATATGGTAGATGGAGAAACGGATGCAGTCTTAGGCCGATGTATTATAGAACTACAAACCGTAGTTGATTTAGAAAAGTCATACCCAAGTGCAGTGCGTTGTGAAAGCCCGCTATCCTTTTTTATAGATTATTTAAACTCAAAAGAATATGTACTGCAAACACCTACCAATGGTGTGAATATCTTTACCTATAAGGTTGCATGCTCAGCACCTTTCAAACAACACATTATTCTCGATGCATCACAAAACTCACTTACTGTTGCAAATCAAGCACTTTCATTTTTACGAGATGACAAGCGAAAACTTCTAGGTGCGAATGATGAAAATACGTCAAACTTTTTTGCAGTATTGTACAATAATCATAGTAGTGAAAAAGTACGTTTTTCGTTTAGTCAAAACAGCTTTTCAGGCTTTTCAATACCATTTAACCTGTTACAGCCTAAAAAAGTTTTCACCCAAACAGAATTGAATGACGAAAACACTAACACGTATAATGATTATTACATAAAAGAAAAAAAAGCATTTTTACATACCGAAGAAATACTAGATACAATTCATTCGGTGCAACACACAGGATTTTTCAATTGGTGTAATTCATCAGTGGAAGAAGGTGCAGAATTTAAGGACATTTTTTTACTTGACTTAAAAGAAAGAATACATGCAAAGGTATTTAAGAACTCGAAAGCAATTGTTTCTGCTACAACACTGAAAAGCTTTTATGAATGTCCAGTTAAATGGCTCTTTTCAAAAGTTTTAAAACTAGAAGATTATACTGTTGAAACTAACCTTTTGGATGACATCTATATTGGAACGTTTTACCATGAAGTATTAAAAAGAGTTCTTACGCAATTTAAAGACGAGCATAAACCTTTAGCCATAGGTGAAAATAAAAAGATTTCAGCAGACACCGAGGAATTAATTGTTCATACTACTAAAAATGTCATTAAATCATTTCCAGAATCATGCAATATAAAAATGCTCAGTGATTTAACTGTAGATATTTTTAAATCTCAAGAAGAAAAATATATCGAAAAAATGCTTCTTTTTTTTACTGAGTTTTCATTATATTTTCATGGAAGCTATGTTAGTGATGTGGAAAAAGAAATACATTTAGAAAGAGAACAGTACACCATTGTCGGAACAATTGACTGTGTGCTAGATTTTCCTGGCAATGCAACTACCGAAGCGGGCAAATTTATTGTTGATTTTAAAACAAGTAGCCTTCCCTCTCGATCAATTTGTATTAAGCAAGCAGGGCAAGAGCTTAAAGATTTTCAACTCCCCCTGTACATTTACCTCTATGAAAATGAATACTTTCAAGGCAAAGAGGCTGTTCAAGGATGTAGTTTTTTGAGCATTTCTGGTAAAAAAGTACAACCATTAATTGGTGAGTTAAAACCCGAAGGGCGAGAGATCAATCCTAAGTTTAAAAAAGACAGGTTAAAAAGGACTGGTGAAAACAGTGAAGGCTTTTCATTTGAGCCTACAATGGTAGCAACACTTAAAGCAGTTGAAGATTTTGTTAATGCTGTATGCGATGCACAGCTTACACTATTTACTGACTCATCAAAATGGGCACATTTCTATGATGGTAGTGCAGTTAATTACGATACTTGTCTAAAATGTCAATACAAAAAAATATGTCGAACAAGTTATACTGTTTCGGGGGTACCACATTGAACATTCACCCTTTAATACAAAATGAATTAAATGACGAACAACAAAAGGCCACAGTCCAAATGAAAAACTGTGTAGTAGCCGCAGGCGCAGGATCTGGAAAAACAAGGGTGCTTGCCTATCGTTATGCACATTTAGTTATTGAACATAATTATCCTGTAGAATCAATTTTAACTCTTACTTTTACAAAAAAAGCCACTGCTGAAATGTATGGTCGTATATACGCAACACTAAAAGATATTTCTATATCACCATTGTCAAATACAGAGCAAAAAATGAGAGCATTACATGCAATTGAAAACTTTCATACAGCTCGCATTCAAACGCTTGACTCATTTTGTTCAAACATAGTCCGAGGCGCATCAAGACTTTATGGCATCCGTCCTGATTTTAAAATAGATAATGATGCTGTACTTGATTTTTGCAAAAAGCAAGCATTAAACTATATGCTAACATATCGTAATCTTGCATCGATACAGGAGCTTATGGGTATAATGAAGTTTGAAGAGATGGCAGAATCTCTTTTTGTAAAGCCAATTATGTATTCATCAAGCATTGCCAGTGAAATACAGTTTACTGATTGTTATAATTCTCAAATTAATGTTCTCTTGAAAGAATGGACAAGAAATTTGGATATAATAATGTCTCTTAGAGAAGTTATTCAAGAATCAAATCCTTCAACCATTGAAATATTTAATACTATTGATAAATATGTTGTAGATGAAATTTCTTTACGAGGCGTTATAATGCCCATAGTAGAAAACTCACAAAAATCTGATTTTTCAATACAGCAGCTAAAAGATGACATTATACCCTTACTTGATTCAATATATAAGATTTCGAGTCTAAGTAAAGTGAAAAAAGAGAATAAGCCAATAAAAGATGAAATTAACGCAATTAAAGAAGCGTATACAATACTTACTTCCCTAGCCCAATACATTGTATTTTTACCACAAACTATTGAAATAATGCCTATTTTACAAAAGTATCAAAGAGAACTTACCGAATGGAAACGCAGTACAGGTAACCTAACATACTCAGATGTGTCCACGTTAGCCCTAAAGATTCTCATAGAGCATCCTGAAATTCGAAAAAATGAAAAGCAAAAAACCAATGCTATAATGATTGATGAGTTTCAAGACAACAATGTCATGCAAAAAGAATTACTGTTTTTACTCGCAGAAAATATTGAACGAAGTGATACATCAGTAGCATCTGCAGAAGAACTATGTCCAGAAAAGCTTTTCTTTGTAGGTGATGAAAAACAGTCTATATATAAATTTAGAGGCGCAGATGTTGGCGTTTTTAGAGAATTGAAAAATGATTTAGGGGAAAGTTTATCCTTAAGTACAAATTATCGTTCTCACCCTCAGCTCATTTCAAGCTTTAATACTATATTTGGAGGCTATGACTATTTGGGAGCTACAGAATCGTATGAACGTAATTCGTCTAGTCAAAAAAGGCAAAACACACGTTCTGTCTTTTTACAAGATTTCCAACTAACCGAAAACACTGCGTTCCCAAAATTTGAAGCCGAATATACAAAGGTATTCTCTCATGAAAAAGACATCGATGAACAAGATAGTGATGTAAAAGAAA
>CAYJOZ010000093.1:0-6785 GCA_964371925.1 uncultured Treponemataceae bacterium
GGTGCTGCATGGTTCCGCTTATCGCTTCATCGTCCTCGAACGCAAAAGCGTTCTGCGGTCGACGGCTACGCCGCCATTACGCCCCCTTGTGCGTTATTCGTCTATATCTGGAATTTTCTTTTTTAAGGATTCTAAAAATTGTTCGCCTGTAACACCTTCTCGAAGGCATGCAAACACACAATTGTCGCCACCGGCAATAGTACCAAGAACTTCATCCATTGCAAGATTATCAAGAGCAACAGCCACAACGTCAGAATACCCCGAATAGGTTTTTATTACTACCATATTCGCAGAATAATCTATTGAAATATAACCTCTCAAAAAATCTTGTGCAAGGCTTTTATCATTTTCACCACGCTCGTCATCACCAGGTAATACATATACATACCCATTTTTTCCATCTGAAAGCTTACCGACTTTAAGCAATTTTAAATCCCTCGATAAAGTTGCCTGCGTCACAGCAAAGCCTTCTTCCTGCAAAGCTGATAACAAAGCTTCCTGTGATTCAATGTTACTATTCTTTATAAGTTTTCGTATTACTTTTAAACGATTAAGTCGTTCTTTCATTAGGTATCTCCATTTTATTTATGTAATATTTTTGCGTTTTATATTTAAATATTGCATAAAAATACAAAAATTGTCAATGGATAAAGTCTGAGATTTTAAAAAGAATATAAAAAAATCATTTTCTTTATGTTACGTGCCAAGGATGGCACAAAAGGAATAAGTAAACGAGTTTTGAGCTAATCCATCCTCTGCAAAATTGCAAAACCCGATAGTTAAAATCGGCAAGGAAGCCGATTTTAACGTAGTGTTACATAGGTTTTTCCTGTACCGCCGTCTTCAGGTCGTGCAAAGTGAAACTCAATGCCACCAAGGCCTGATAAGTATTCTCTAACAGCTTCTTGCAGTACTCCGTTCCCTGTTCCATGTATTATAGAAAAGGAAGTAAGATCATAAAGAGCACATAAATCCAATTGTCTATCCAAGGCTTTAAGAGCTTCTTCCCGCCTCATACCTAGTAAGCGTAGTTCAAACTTTGGCTTTTCGGTATCTTTAACGCCTTTACTTGTTCCGCCTGAAATACTTCCAGAACTTTCCATTTCAACAACAACAGATGGAGCTTTCGCCTTTGATTGAGGGGCTGCTTGCAGTTCGCTTTCTTTTACCGTTAAGCGAAGACTTCCCACTTGCACAAGATAACTTCCTTTTCTGGCCTTATCAACTATTACGCCTTGCTGCCGGCTAGCACCTACCCACACATCCATTCCTTTTTCAAAATTTGTATGTCCTTTTGTAACCTTTGTTCCAATGTGTTGTTTTCTTATTGAAGAGTTTTTTTTCCTCCTAGCTCCGGAGCTTTCTTCATTCTCTTCATAAAACTTCTCATCATATTCTTGGCGTAAAGACTGTAAGTTTTCTTGTCCTTCATCTAACCTTTGTTGCTCACTATTCATTCCCTGTGTCATATCATCAATAAACTGTTTTACTTTAAGTGTTTTTTCTCTAGTTATTTCGCCTTCCCTAAGTTCACGAACTAAGTTTTCAAGCATTTTTCGGTTTTCATCCAAAAAATTTTTACCCTTTCTATACCCTTGCTCTTGAAGTTCAAGCTCTTTTTGGCGAAGTTTTAATTCTTTTAAATCAACCTTTCTAAATTTATCGTGTATGTACTTTTCTTTTTTCTTAAAGTCAATCTCAGTTCTTGAAAGCTCTTCATACTTTTCATTTAAGCCTTTTATAAGAGCTGAAACATCTGCCTGCCCTGTTTCCATATACCCTTGAGCCTTTGCAACAATGGCTTGGGAAAGACCACTTTTTTGTGCAATGTCCAATGCATGGCTTTCCCCTGGAACCCCCATTAAAACACGATAGGTTGGCTTTAGCGTTTGTTCGTTAAACTCGACAGAAGCATTTATGCACGTTGGGTGCGTATACCCATAATTTTTTAAAACACCTTGATGTGTTGTTACCAAAGCAAAGGCATTCTTTTCTATTAGATTATCTAAGATAGCCATTGAAATTGCAGCCCCTTCCTGTGGGTCAGTTCCACTTCCAAGCTCATCTAAAAGTAAAAGGCTTGTATCATTTGCCCTTTCGGTCATTTCACCTAAGTTTTTCATGTGGGCACTAAACGTAGAAAGAGAGTTATCTAAACTTTGCTCATCGCCTATATCTGCAAAAATCGATGTAAAAAAGGGCAAGCGACTTCCTTCATTCGCAAGAATAGGAAAGCCACTTTGATTAAGCATTGAAAACAGCGCTATAGTCTTTAAGGTTACCGTTTTACCACCAGTATTAGGTCCTGTTAAAATAAGTATTCTATAATCGCCATGGAACTCAACATCAATTGGAACAGCCTTGTCACCAAGCAAGGGATGGCGAGCTTGAATAAGTGCTAAATTATTTTTTTCACTGCATTCTTGGCAAAATGTTGCCCTGTTATCTAAACCCCAGCGAGCAGAAGCATACGCACAATCGAAGCGAATCATGCTTTCAATAGAATTTTCAAACGCTTCTTTATGCTCTGAAAGTTTTGCCGTAAGCTCTTTTAAAATACGGCGCACCTCTTGGCTCAGGCGAAACTCCTCTTGAATAAGATCATTATTCTTTTGAACAACATCATCTGGTTCTATGTATATGGTTTGCCCTGTTTGGGAAACTTCATGGACAATACCCTTAAAGCGACCTTTAAAATTTGCCTTTACTGCAAGCACTTGCCTATTCCCCCTAAGGGCTGGCACATTTGACTGCAGCGCATCTTGTACTTTTGAGTCCGAAGTATAAGACTTTATTAAACGCTCTATGCTCGAGCGAATAGATACAATGTTTGCTCTAATTTCTCTAATAGATGGAAGGTCTCGCATACTTCCAGAGTTATCTATAATCTTAAAAATTTCACTTTCAGCGCCGCTTAAATCTTGTACAGAATCTGCAAGCTTTGTGAGGTGAGGTAGCTCCATAGATTCAAAAGGGGAAACCCCGTCTTTTGTTCCAAGTGCATTTTTAATAGTTATGCATGAGCGGCAAAACTGGCCTAAAGCATACACTTCTTCAAGTTCAAGAACGGCACCTTCTACACCCATAGTTGAAAAATAACCTTGCACTGGATTCCATCGGTTTAAAATTCTCGACGCGCCAGATGAAATATATTGGCTCCACTCGCGAGCTTCTTCCTTTGCAAGCTGCATTTCTTTTTTATCAATAAAGGGACTTCGCATCAAAAGGGCTTGTTTACCCTCTTCTGTCATGCATAAACCCGCTATAGCATCTCTAATTCTAAAGTAATCTAATTGTTCTAATGTCTTTTTTTCCATAGTTATACTGCATTGTACTTCACTTACAGCATTTTTTCAATCATTTTTTTACTATCCATCAATATTTATTGAGCAATCGTCCCTCATTTCTACAAAAGCAAAAAAAAACAGCACTCAAGCATTTTACCTAAGTGCTGTTTTTCTTAACTTAAACGTAAAGAATTACGCAATTTTCGCCCGATTTTTCTTAAAGAAATATAAACCTGCAAAAGCTGCAGCGCCAATAAAAGTTATTAGTATGCTTTGTTGCATAGTAACAACAACTATTATTGCAAAAATAATCCTTTCAACAACATTAATCTTTCTTTCAACATAGCCTTGTAACAAAATTGCAAGAGCATAACTGATAACAAGTCCACCAACCCAGGTAGAGATTGTAGATAATGTAAAATCAAAAGTAATATATGCAGGGTTTAGTGCAAATACAAATGGTAATGCAAAGCCAAGTATACCAAGCTTAACTGCTGTTAAACCTACCTTCAGGGAGTTTTCCTCCGCTATACCAGCAGCAGCATATGAAGCTACAGCAACAGGTGGTGTAATTGCAGAAATAGATGCAAAGTAAAGTAAGAACAAATGCGCAGAAAGAGGTTCTAGACCTATTTTTATTAATGCCGGTGCAATAGCTGTTGCGCAAATAATATATGCTGCAGTTGTTGGAAGTCCCATTCCTAAAATTGCACAAACGAGCATTGATAACACAAGGCTTAAAATAATACTTTGTCCACCTAATGATACAATGAAGTCTGAGAATTTAAGACCAAGTCCTGTAAGAGAGAACATCCCTACAACTATACCAGAAGTAGCACAAGCTGCAATAACCTGAACAATACCTTTTGCTCCATCTACAAATCCTGTAATAATATCTTTTATTCTCATTCGTTCTTTGCTATCAAGAAATGCACAAACGATAATTGCTAGTATTGCCCAAATAGCTGCTCTCATTGGAGTATATTTTAAACCAAGAAGTAAAAACAATAATACTGCTATAGGAACAAACAATTTTGCTCCTCTTTTCATTGTTGCCTTTAAATCAGGCAGATCTTCAGGATCAAGCCCCTTTAGGCCCCTTTTTACAGCTTCTAAGTCAACCATTTTGAAAAGACATATATAGTACATCAATGCAGGAAGCAAGGCTGCAAGACATACTACAGAATATGGAGTCCCTGAGATATCTGCAAGAATAAATGCTGCTGCACCCATAATTGGCGGCATTATTTGTCCACCTGTAGAAGCTACTGCTTCAACAGCACCAGCAAATCGTGCTGGATATCCACTTCTTTTCATAAGTGGAATGGTAAATGCACCAGTACTTACAACATTTGCAACTGCACTACCTGATATTGTTCCAAAAAAACAACTGGCAATAACAGCCATTTTAGCAGGCCCACCTCTTTTTTTACCAGCACTAGCTATTGCAATATCCTGAAAAATCTTATCTGCCCCAGATGCGCCAAGAAAAGCTGCAAACAATATAAATAAAAACACGTTTGATGCACTTACACCAATCGGCGTTCCATAAAGTCCCAAGTCACTAAAAATAACGGAAATAACACGATCAAAGTCATAACCGCGATGCCCTAATACTCCTGGTAAGTTTCCTCCAAACATAGCATAAATAATTGTAATAATTGCAATGATTGGTAGAACATTACCTAAAACCCTTCGTGAGCCTTCAAGAACAAGAACTGTTAACACAATCCCTGTAAGTATCATGGCTATGTCCATATTTCCTGTTTGCATAGCTAACGAGTATTTGGTGAAATTTATAACAACATAAAGCCCTGTTGCCATAGAAAGCCCCGCACAAATCCAATCTAAAATTAAAAAGCGTGTAGGGTGTTTTTTACTGAGCGGTGTATACAAGTATAGCAATGTAAGCCCAAGCAATACATGCCATGCATAAAACATTATACTAGGCAATGATATTACTGAATAGTTTGCTATGTGAAGCAACCCAGTAAAAATTGAAAGAATTATAATTATAATTTTTTTTACTTTTTTGATACCAGCGGTCTCTGTCATGACGCTCCTCCAAATTTCTTATTCCTATAAAAAGCAAGGCCACCAATCAATGATGACCTCACCTGTATTTTAGTTATTTTGCAACATATTCTGCAGGAATAAGATGTTCTGGCACGTCAAATCCTTGTTCTACAAGATATCTTACAGCACCTGCATGAAGCGGGATGTTGTAATTTAGCATGTTTTCAGCAGTCATAAAAGCTGCAGTTGGGCTAATTACCAACATATCTTCAACACTTGCAAGAAGTGTTTTTGTTAGTTCATATCCTTCTTCTTCAGTTAGTGCATTAGAAGTTGCAAGCAAGTTCCATTCAGCAACGGTTGGAATTTCTTCTGTTATGTGTTTGTAGTCTCCAACTTCAAAATTTGTAGGAGCAAAATAAGGGAAAGCTTCTACCATTGCAGCTTGTTCAGCAGCTGTTAAACCAACATATGATAATTCTTTTGTGGTTTCTAACTCAGAAATTGCTTGATATGGAGGGAAAGAGAAAACGATAGCAGCATCAATAACACCATCACTAACAGCTTTAGCTGTTGCACTGTGACCATCATTGTGGATACTTGCAGGTTTAATGTCTAAAAGATCGAAAACTTTTCGAAGTGAAACATCCATAGATGCACCTTGAGATCCAAGACCAACAATTTTACCATTTAAGTCTGTCAAAGTTTCAATACCACTGTTGGCCAATGAGTAAATTGTCATTTTAGAAGGATAGAGTGCTACTAAACCTCGAAGGTTATCATGTACTACACCACCTGTCCATGCAGCTTCACCAACTTGGCTGTCAGCAAGAACAGATGCCATCGCTATACCAAGCTCACTATCACCTTTTTGAAGTGATATTGCATTTGCACTTGAACCACCAGTTGTTTCAGCAGTAAACAAATATTTTTCAGGAAGAGCATTGTTAATAGTTGTAGCAAGTCCACCACCTACAAGATAAAAAGTCCCACCAACAGTACTTGTTCCAAGTGAATATTTTTTCACTTCAGCAGTACCTGAATCATCCTTCCCTGCACATGATGCAAAGAAAACCAACATCGTTACGATGCTCAAAATAAGTGTAAAATTCTTTTTCATAATTTTTACCTCTTTTTTATTTTTTAACCTCAACTTACGTTATGGTTGTTTCCGCTCTAAATAACCAAAAGTGTTTATTTCTTGTGGTCAAAAACCTGCAATAACAAAACTTGACATTGCAGGTTTTATAAATTATTTCATGCCATATTTGGCAATAATTCCCATTTCATCCATCATTTGTTCTAGAGCATCTCTTCTCTTTCCAACAAATTCTTGATATGGTTTTCGTAAGTGTCCACCTGGTAATCCAAGAATGCTTAGTGCAGCTTTAATTACAATTGGATTTGAAAATTGATATAATGCCTCAATAAGTGGGTAATACTTAAAGTACCCTTCACGGCATTCTTCCATAATTTGCATAT
>CAYJOZ010000094.1:0-6782 GCA_964371925.1 uncultured Treponemataceae bacterium
AAAAAATACTCGACTACAGAACAATGGCAAAGCTAAAATCAACCTATGTGGATGCCCTTCCCGTTTTAGCAGATAAAAATGATAGAATACACACAAGTTTTATGCAAACAGGTACGGCAACAGGGCGACTATCAAGCCGTGACCCTAACTTGCAAAATATTCCTATTAGAGATGAGTCTGGAAGACGTATTCGTTCCGCTTTTATTGCACCAGAAGGAAGAATGCTCGTAACAGCCGACTATGCTCAAATTGAACTTGTAATTTTAGCACACCTATCACAAGATGAAAGTTTATGCAAAGCATTTATCGCAGGAACTGATGTTCACAGAGCTACGGCTGCACTCATTTTCAACGTTAGCGAAGATGAAGTAACGGCTGAGCAGCGTCGAACAGCAAAGACAATTAACTTTGGTGTTATGTACGGTATGAGTGCATTCCGTTTATCAAACGAACTTGGAATTCCAAGAAGTACCGCCAGTGAGTTTATTGAATCTTACTTTGCAACGTATTCTGGCATTCAAAAATTTATGCATTCTACAATTGAAAAAGTTGAACAAACAGGATACGTAGAAACAATAATGGGGCGTCGCCGCTATATCCCAACAATCCGAAGCAAAAACAAAATGGAAAAAGCAGGAGCAGAACGAATCGCCATTAATACACCAATTCAAGGCTCTGCTGCAGATATTGTAAAAACTGCAATGCTTAGCGTGTATAAAGCATTAACAGACGAGATCCCAAGTGCAAAAATGCTTTTACAAGTACATGATGAGTTAATTATTGAATGCGATGAAAAAGATACTAAAGCAGTTGAAGATTTAATTCGCAAAGAAATGGAAAAAGCGGTAACACTTTCCATTCCGCTTCGTGTGAGTGTAGAAAGTGCAAAAAGCTGGGGAGACTTTCACTAATGTCTGATTCTCGAAAGATAATTGGACTTGCGGGACCTATGGCTGCAGGAAAAGATGTCGTGGCAAACTATTTACTTGAAAAAGGATACGCTATCATAGATGTAGATAAGCTTGGACATATTGCACTAGAAAACTCAAAAAAAGAAATTCTCTCTCTATTTTCCTTAAAAGCAAAAAAAATGAATTTAGATCTTATTGACAAAAAAGGAAACATTATCCGAAAGAATCTCGGAAAAATTGTATTTGCGAATAAAAAAGATCTTAAAAAGCATGAGTCAGTTTTGCACCCAAAAATGAATGCACTTATAGAGCAAGCTGTACAAGAAAATCCGACTCAAAGTTTTGTAATAAATGCCGCAATCTTACATAAATTCAAAATAATAAAGCAGTGCAATATCATTTTGTATATTACGGCAAACCCTTTTTTGCGCTGCAAAAGAGCACAAAAGAGAAGCAATATATCAAAAATGCAATTTTTTAAAACTTTTTTATCCCAAATTGAAATCTATCCTAAATGTAAAAAATTAAATGCCGATATATATAGAGTAGATAATTCTGACATGCAAGAACAATTGCTACAAAAAATTGATAGCATCCTGGATTCTCGCTTTTAGAAAGGATAAAGTATGGAACAAAAAAAAGTTTTATGGATTGTAGCAGCCTTGGGTATTTTTTTATTAGTAATATTTTTAGGCACACTAATTATTTATTCACCTCAACAACAACCACAAATGGTAGGTACAGAAACGTCTCTTGTGCAAAATGATGCATGGATAAATCCGCAAAATGTCCCCTTAACTCCACAAGACAATGGAGAGAATAAAGAAACCAAGATTGATGATGTAGATATAGTGGACTCTGAGATGCTTACCAACACAGGTGAATTGATTCAGACAGGTGATGTAACTGTTATTAGCCAAGGTAAAACAACAGTGTACTCTCAAGATGGTATTACAACAATAGACTTAACTGCAGCCCAAAAAGAAAGTGAAACTGGAAATAATAAACAAGACGAACCTACCGTACGCCCAATTGCAACTCGAGTTCCATCAAGCAATGCTAAAGAGCCAGAAGTTACTCGACAACCTAGCACAGCATCAACACAGCCGGCCGCAGCAAAGAAAATTGTAACGCCTGCTCCCGTTGAACAATATTGGGTTCAAGCGGCATCTTTTGTAAGCAAGTCTAATGCGGATAATGCACGAGCTACACTCATTACCCA
Organism: uncultured Treponemataceae bacterium; assembly: GCA_964371925.1. Lineage (GTDB taxonomy): Bacteria > Spirochaetota > Spirochaetia > Treponematales > Treponemataceae > CAYJFX01. The sequence goes on from CAYJOZ010000094.1 coordinate 2,134, forward strand.
AAAAATACCTGCTGAGGTTTTCACATACGCTGATGAAGATGGTGTTACATTTTATCGTGTTCGTGTTGGCCCATACACCACAAAAAGTGAAGCCGAGTATTGGAATTCTTATATCCAAAGCATAGACACTTTTATGGACACAAAGAGTTACGTTACTAATTCAAAAAAACCAGCATAAATTAAAAATGATACAAAAAAGATAGTATGAAAAACATACTATCTTTTTTTATAATGCTAGTTTCGTTTAACATCTTTGCTTGGGGCAGTAATGATGAGCATACGACAGACTATAAAGTTAGCACAGGCATTGCTATTAACACAAAACTACTCAATATCCGAGTATACCACGAAAAAGAGTCCATACCAGATAGCATAGAAGAACTAGCACCTAAAACATGGTTCATTGGATTTACCCCCTTTGAGTTTCTAACATTGAAATTAGGTGCCATATCGTATTCAGGTATTTGGTCACGTTTTATGAGTGCTACTCCCACAAAAATATCACCAACAAAAAACTCCTATTCACTTCAACAAAGATTAATTTCAAGTCCTCCTACCTTTTCAACACCAGAAAAAACGCCATCGATATCAGTGGTTTTTAGTTTTCCATTATTCAAACTTGAAGGATTTATAAGCACACAAGAACAACAAGATTTCTTTTCTGGTGCAGGCATTTTTTTTCCTTTTAATTTAAAGCAGAATTCAATACAAGGAAACTGGAGCTTTGCTTGGAGAATGGGAAGCATACACCCCAAACCCGCAAATACATGGTTTCTTAATAATGCATACTTTATCGAGGATATTTTTCATTCATTCATACAAGAACTTTCTATAAAAAACACAACACAGTTTTTTCAACTTGCACTGGGAATAACACAATCACCACAGGGCTCTCCTTCTGGTTTTTTACGCAGTGAGTTCACTATTACCAATAACTTATTTTTATTAAATGCGCAGCTTTTTTTGTGTGATAAGAACTATCTCGGCCAAAATGGGGATACTCAAAAAAAGACAATAATGCTTGGTATAAACCCACAAATAAGATTAATATATTACAGCGGACTAATTCGCTCCATAAAGGTAGGTCTCACCACCTCGGCAGAACTTCACAAGGCAAAAAAATATGGAGAAAATATGAATTGGTATGTACATTTTAATATTGCATCTGATATTAGATTAGTTTTTGGATCTCTCATAAATTCACTTTCAATTGAAAATTTATTAGCAGATAGAAATGACAACACTCTTTTTATTTTAGATTCTCAAGAAGCTGTATTAAAAGTTCAATCGAAAATTAATTTTTTCCCCTGGTATTTTGATCTACTTAAAAGAGAATGGACAATTGAAAGTAGTTATGAAGGCAAAATTAGTGATCTTAAAAACACGGACTCAATATCTTTAAAAACAGCCGTACAGATACATATGCCCCTTTTTCAGATACAGGAGATGAGATTATACCTTTCAGGAGAGAGAAAAATTGTTTTGGCAAAGGAAACTTCCCTTTCACCAATAACATTTGACATTGGACTGAAATGCGAAGCAAGCGCAGAAATATTTCAACACAAGCATACAATATCCATTAGTGCAGTAGTACAAAATGAAATTACTAATAACAAAAACCATATAACCAAAGCAGAAATTTCCGCTTTGGTTAGGCTTTAATCAAAGTCGTTATGATATAATCGCTTTGATTCCCTCTGATGTTATTTTCGAAAGAGCACTTGTTAACTGAGGTAAAGGCATTGTTACTTTTTCCTGTATATAATCAGAATACAGCGATATCATTCCACCTGCAAAGAAGTTTATCCCAATCATAAATGTTGGATCATTCTTTACATTTTCAGGAACTGAGTCATCTGCAACAATTCGTTCTACTAAACTTTCCTTGACTTTACTAAGGAAATCAATTGACAAAGTGTAGCACATGACATCTTTATAAAACTTCATGTTTTCAGAAATAATTTTTTCAAGCTTCTCAAAAATAGGAGCAGGATTGGTAAGAAAATTAGCAAAATTAAAATTATTCAGCACATCATTCAAGTTTTGAAAAATTTCATCTGCAATTTCATCACGCACATCATTAGGATTTGTATAATGAGCGTAAAAAGTCCCTCTATTGAGGTCTGCTAAACGAACGATATCAGAAACTGAAATTTTATCTGATTCTTTTTCTTGCATAAGAGATACATAAGCTTCTCTAATTAAGCGCTTAGATCTAATTGCACTACGGTACTTAGCCTTTTGTTTTTTTACAGGTTCTTCCACTTTTTTCTCCGATATTTTTTTAAATGTTATAAAGTATCAGTTTCTACACACCAATACTGTACATCTTTAATATACTTTAATATTGCAAAATAGTCAACGCTTGATTGTTTTTGAACATGAAAATATTTCATTTTTTTGCAAAGATACATAGAAAATCAATTATATAAAAGTGGTTTTTTACAGATGATTTACTTATTTCTAGGCATACTATGGCGGCACAACCTCTTTTGTATAGCTACAAAATTGAATCAAGTAATTTTATACAATCATCAAAGGGGAGAGGATGAGAATAGTAAAAACCCTGAATATATTCGCTTCCACAGCTTGTAAAAAAGTCTGCTTGCTCTTTTGTTTCTACACCTTCGATAACAACCTTTCTATCTGTATGACGTATAGCTTTTAAAAAGAGTCTAAAAAATTCTTCGTAACTTTCTTTTTCTGTGGCTAATAATACCAAACTTCTATCAATTTTTATTATTTCCACCGGTAAGTGCAAAATCAAGCTGATATTTGAGTAATCAACACCAAAATCATCTACCTCAAACATAAACCCTTTTTCCTGCATCTCTCGCATTATGCCGCGAATAAGACCTGCATCTCCAATAAGGGTGCGTTCTGTTATTTCTATCTTAATTTGCTTTGGTGAAATATTGTACATATCCAATATTATCATAATTTTGGAAACAAGATCGTGCTCTAAAAATTGTGCATAAGGAAAATTTATTGAAATTGAATGTCCATCAAGCTTAGAACCGTATCTATTAAGCAAAGCACGTAAATCTATACATACCTTTTCTAGAACCATGTATGTCATATTAACAATTAAACCAGTTTCTTCAGCTAAAGGTATAAACTCATCAGGATAAATTGAACCCAGTTCTTTTTTCATACGTAAGAGTGCTTCCGCACCTTTAAAGGTTTTTTCTTGAGTAGAATAAATTGGTTGATAATGCACTTCAAAACCATCATTTTCTAAGGCATACTTAATTCTATCTATAACACTATTACGCCTGCTCATCTTTTCACAAATAGTAAGATCATGCATAAAATTTGTACGATATTTTCCATGTTTTAATGATGAGATTGAATAATCAAGTGCAGAAACCAAGGGTTTCGCTTCTGTTCCAAACTCCGGAAAATCAACCCTCGCATACACCACGTTGACTGACATTTCCCTATGGCTACTTTCACCTATAAAGGGTGTATCAAAACGATCGGCAGCTTTATGAATAAGAGCTTCTATGTCTTCAGATTTCCTGTCTATTAAAACTGCAAATTCATCACCGCTATAACGGTACACTTGATACTTGTGAAACACATGGCGTAAATGTTTTGCAACTCCCTCTAAAAGCTCATCTCCGCCAAACAAACCATAACGCTCATTGATACCTTTTATATTTCTAAGGCTATATAACATTAACGAAAACTCATAGTGAGTAGTATTTGAAGTGCTATTTTTTCTTGCATAAGCACATACTCTTTTTTCTACATCATAAGCTAGTCTAACTCTATTCTGGAAGCCCGTTAAACTATCCGTTGAACGGGTAACATTTTGTACATATAAGAAGACCACTAAAGCGCCTGCTACATTTGCTAGGCCCGAAAGCAATATATTTGTAAAAATTAATTGGGAAAAAGATATTATAGTCATAACTATAATATTAATACAAATGACATAACCTATCCCTCTATGGATAGCATTCCTGCTTCTGAAAGCTTCTATGAATATTGCAATGATATAGATAAGCGCTATGGGATATGGGAGAAGGTACAAGCTGCCACGCACATAACCAGTTTCATACGAAACTGAAAACAAACTGTGTGTAAAATGATTAGCTACGACATAAATAACATAAAACGCATAGGGTGCAAGCATTACAATAGTTGCAAGGGAAAGTTTTGCTTTGGTATTCCTGCTTCGTTTTAATGATTTTACATACAAAAAGCCCATAACTAAGGCTAGAGGTAATGAGATAAAATACATGTCAACAATAAACTCTACAAGCCATATAGGATACGGCAAAACATTCATTGTCATATATGTTGAAATTAATGTGAAAAATACAATTAAGAAAATTGACAAAACGATACCCTTAAAAAAACGATTTCGTCTTGAGTCAAGCTCTTTTTCTAAAAAGAGATTCAGCAGTAATATTGTTATTATTACAAATGAAGCAAGCTCCGCAGCATAATTGTATTGAATCACCAATGTCTTCCTTTAATAAAAAGCTCTCTTCCTGAAAGTATACTAACATTTTTTTAATAAAAATGCAACAAAGTCATGAAAATTTAAAGGCCTCGCATAATAATAACCTTGTATATATTCACACCCACAGTTTTCAAAAAAAACAGCTTGATCTTCAGTTTCAACCCCTTCAACTATT
>CAYJOZ010000095.1:0-6772 GCA_964371925.1 uncultured Treponemataceae bacterium
TATTGGTCTTATTGTTTCATTGGCTATTTATACACGTGTTAATGAATATGGTTTCCTTGAAGCTCCGTATAGAAAAATAGAAGATGGAAAAGCAACTGAAAAAGTAGACTACTTGTCTGCCATGGATGAAGATCGCTATCATATTGGACAGGTTTCTGTAAATATGAATGATGATGGTTCTTTTAAGACAGAACAAATTGCTAGTCGTCAACATGGTGACTATACATCGAGAGATCCAAAAGATGTTCAATATATGGATGTTTCTCCTAAGCAAATTATTTCTGTATCTGCTTCTCTTATTCCATTCTTAGAACATGATGATGCTAACCGTGCTCTCATGGGTTGTAACATGCAACGTCAGGCAGTTCCTTTGCTATTCCCTGAGCCACCAAGAGTTGGAACGGGTATGGAAGCAAAGTGTGCATACGACTCAGGAGTATTAGTAAAAGCTACAAGAGCTGGTGAAGTTGTTTACATTGCATCTGATGAAATTAGAATTAAAGCCAAAGAGGATGGATTAGAAGATTCATATACATTATTAAAATACCAAAGAACTAACCAAGATACCTGTTATCATCAACGGCCTGTTGTTGAATTGGGACAATATATCGAAGCTGGTGGCGTGCTTGCTGACGGTCCTGCGACATATCAAGGTGAATTAGCTTTAGGTAGAAACATTCTTGTAGGATTCGTTCCTTGGAATGGGTATAACTATGAAGATGCTATCTTGATTTCTCAGCGTGTTGTAAAAGAAGATATGTTTACTTCAATTCACATTAAAGAGTTTATCACTGAAATTAGAGAAACTAAGTTAGGGCCAGAAAAAATTACACGCGATATTCCTAATACCGCTGAAAAAACTCTTGATAATTTAGATATTGAAGGTGTTATTCGAATTGGTGCAAAGGTTAGATCTGGAGATATTCTTGTAGGTAAAGTTACGCCTAAGAGTGAAACAGAAACAACACCTGAATTCAAGCTTCTAAATTCGATTTTCGGTGAAAAGGCAAAAGAAGTACGTGATACATCTTTAAGAATTCCACATGGGACAGAAGGTACAGTTATTGATGTTCAACGTTTACGCCGTTCTGAAGGTGATGACTTAAATCCTGGTGTAGATGAAGTTGTAAAAGTTCTTATAGCTACCAAGCGAAAGCTTCGCGAAGGTGATAAAATGGCTGGGCGCCACGGTAACAAGGGTATCGTTGCGAGAATTCTACCTGTAGAAGATATGCCATACCTAGAAGACGGTACATCTTTAGATATTTGTCTTAACCCACTTGGGGTACCTTCTCGTATGAATATTGGACAAATTATGGAATCTGAGCTTGGTTTAGCAGGTTTATACTTAGATGAATGGTATGAATCACCTGTATTCCAGTCTCCATCGAACGAACAAATTGAAAATAAGCTTGTTGAAGCAGGATTTAATTCAAACTCAAAAGCTGTTTTAAGAGATGGTCGAACTGGTGAAGCATTCCAAAATGATGTGTTTGTAGGGGTAATTTATTACTTAAAACTCCATCACTTGGTTGATGATAAAATGCATGCTCGTTCAACAGGTCCTTACTCACTTGTTACGCAACAACCTCTTGGAGGTAAAGCTCAATTTGGTGGACAAAGACTTGGTGAAATGGAAGTTTGGGCACTTGAGGCATATGGTGCTGCGAATACATTGCAAGAGTTGTTGACTATTAAGTCCGATGATATGAATGGACGCTCTAAAATATATGAGTCTATAGTTAAAGGTGAACCATCTGCACCTGCAGGTGTTCCAGAGTCCTTTAATGTTCTTGTTCAAGAATTACGAGGTCTTGCACTTGACTTTAGTATTTATGATGCAAAAGGAAATCAAATACCGTTAACAGAACGTGATGAAGAATTAATTGCAAAATCAGGATCTAACTTCTAAGAAGAAACCTGATAAATGGCGGTGTGCTAAAGAAAATCTTTAGTGCACCTCTTTGTATTTATAATAGGAGAAATACATGCGAGATATCCAAGATTTTGACAGTCTGATGATAAAATTAGCTTCACCTGAAGCCATCCGTGCATGGTCATATGGTGAAGTTAAAAAACCAGAAACAATAAATTACCGCACACTTCGACCTGAAAAAGATGGTTTGTTTTGTGAGCGAATTTTCGGTACTACAAAAGAATGGGAATGTTACTGCGGTAAGTTCAAGTCTATTCGGTATAAAGGCTTTATTTGTGACCGTTGTGGTGTTGAAGTTACACATTTTAAGGTGCGCCGTGAACGTATGGGTCACATTGAATTGGCAGCTCCTGTTTCTCATATTTGGTACTATAGATCTGTTCCTAGTAGAATGGGTCTTTTGCTCGATTTACAAGTTAGTGCTCTTCGTTCTATTCTTTACTACGAAAAATACATTGTAATTGACGCAGGAGACACCGACCTCAAGAAAATGCAACTACTCACAGAAGATGAGTATTTAGAAAAACAAGAACGCTATGGTGGTGCCTTTACCGCAGGTATGGGTGCTGAAGCGATAAAAACATTACTTGAAAACTTAAATCTCGATGAACTTGCTTCTGAACTCCGTGTAAAAATGATTGAAAAAGGCGCAAAAAGTGATCGTCGTCTTTTAAAGAGAATTGAAATTGTAGAAAATTTTAGAGCATCAACTAATAAATGTTCATGGATGATTCTAGATGCAATTCCAGTTATTCCACCTGAGCTTAGACCAATGGTTCAATTAGACGGTGGGCGTTTTGCAACATCAGACTTAAACGATTTGTATAGACGGGTTATTAACCGAAATAATCGTTTGCAAAGACTTATGGACTTAAATGCTCCTGATATCATTATTAGAAACGAAAAAAGAATGCTTCAAGAAGCTGTAGACTCTTTGTTTGATAACTCAAAACGAAAAAGAGTTGTTAAAGGTGCTTCTAATAGACCTTTAAAGTCAATTTCTGATATGTTAAAAGGTAAGCAAGGACGTTTTCGTCAAAATCTTTTAGGAAAGCGTGTTGACTACTCTGGGCGTTCAGTAATTTGTGTTGGTCCTGAGTTAAAGCTATGGCAATGTGGTCTTCCTACAAAAATGGCTCTTGAATTATTTAAGCCTTTTATAATGAAAAAGCTTGTTGATAAAGACGTAGTATATAATATTAAAAAAGCCAAAATGCTTGTTGAGTCTGAATCTCCTGAAGTATTTGCAATCCTGGATGAGGTAGTTAGAGAGCACCCAGTTATGCTTAACCGTGCACCGACTCTTCACCGTTTAGGTATTCAAGCATTCGAACCTGTATTGGTAGAAGGAAAGGCTATTCGTCTTCATCCGCTTGTTTGCCATGCTTTTAATGCTGACTTTGATGGTGACCAAATGGCCGTTCACGTGCCTTTAACACAGGCTGCTCAAATGGAATGTTGGACATTAATGTTATCAGCTCGAAATCTTCTCGATCCTGCAAATGGTAAAACAATTGTTTATCCATCTCAAGATATGGTTTTGGGTATCTATTATCTAACAAAAATTAAACCATCAGGAAAAGGAGCAGGGAAACATTTTAGTAGTGAAACTGAGGCTCTTTTAGCAGCAGAATCAAAAAGTATTGATTGGCAGTCAGAAATTAATGTTCCAATTATGAAAGCTCCTTATAACGGAAAGGTTGTTGCTACAACTGCTGGTAGAATTGTGTTTAATGATGAGATGCCTACTGATGTGGAGTATGAAAATGAACTCCTAGGGGATAAAGAATTAAAACGACTAATAGAAAGAGTATATAAAAAGCAAGGACCTTGGTTAACAGTACAAATGCTTGATGCGATTAAAGCTGTAGGTTATAAATATGCAACATTCTTTGGTGCTACAATTTCTATGGATGATATTCTTGTTCCTGAAGAAAAACCTGAAATGATGGAAAAAGCAAATGCAGAAGTAGAAGCAATAACCAAGCAGTATCGAAAAGGACAAATTACTCAAGACGAACGTTATAACCGCGTAGTTGAAGTTTGGACGAAAACAAATGAAGATCTTGCTAACGTTATGATGAAGAAGCTAGAAAACGATAAAGAAGGTTTTAATACTATCTATATGATGGCATCTTCCGGTGCTCGTGGTAGTAAAAACCAAATTAGACAGCTTGCAGGTATGCGTGGTCTTATGTCTAAACCTAACGGTGAAATTATCGAGCTTCCAATTCGAGCAAACTTTAAAGAAGGTTTGTCAGTTATTGAGTTCTATATTTCTACTAACGGTGCTCGTAAGGGTCTTTCAGATACAGCTCTTAAAACAGCGGATGCAGGTTACTTAACAAGAAGACTTGTAGACATTGCACAAGATGTAGTAATAAATGAAGAAGATTGTGGAACTATTAACGGTATCGATTATGTAACAATAAAAGATGGCGATGAAATAGTAGAAGCATTAAAAGATCGTGTTGTTGGTCGCTTTACATTAGAAAATGTTGTTCATCCTATTACAGGTGAATTAATTGTTGGTGTAAATGAATATATCACAGATGAAATAGCAAATGAAATCGATATTGCTGGCGTAGAAAAAGTTAAGCTAAGAACAGTATTGACATGCGAAGCTAGACATGGTGTTTGTTGTAAATGTTATGGTAGAAACCTTGCACACAATAAAAAAATTGAAATTGGTGAAGCGGTAGGTATTATTGCAGCACAATCAATTGGCCAGCCAGGTACACAGCTTACTATGCGTACGTTCCACGTTGGTGGTACTGCTTCTAAAATTAGTGAAGAAAACAGAATTGGTTTTACATTCCCGATTATAGTTCAAAATATTAGTGGGTCACATGTTGTTTTAGATGATGGTACTTGGCTCTTTACTCGTAAAGGTCATATGGAAGTTACACGTATATATGGCGATTACTCTCTTGAAGGTGCAAAAGTTCTTGTTGCCGATGGCGATAAAGTTACTGTGGGTACTCCTCTTTTTGAAATAAAAGGCGAGAAAACTGTTGCAGAAAATCCTGGGCGCATAATTCTTAATAAAAAGCACATGCACTTAGCAGGTAACAATGTAAAAGTTGAAATTAAAAACGGTTCAACAGTAACTGTTAGCGTTGGCGATTATGTTGAAGCTAATAAAACTATTGGTCGCTTTGATGCTTTCTCTGATCCAATTATTGCAGAGCAAACTGGATATGTGCATTATGAAGATATTATTCTTGATTCAACATTGGCTGAGGTAGTTGACGAAGAAACAGGAAACGTAGAAAAACGTATCACTGACCTTCATTTGGATACTAAACAACCAAGAGTTCTTATTACAGATGAAGCAGGTAACGAATTAGGAAGTTATTATCTTCCTAGTGGAGCTGTTCTTCTGGTAGAAGATAAGCAAAGTATTGCTGCAGGTACCCATATCGCTAAGACTCTTAAAGAATCGGCTAAAACAAGTGATATTACAGGTGGTTTGCCTCGTGTTTCGGATCTTTTTGAAGCTAGAAAGCCTAAGAATCCAACTGTACTTGCTCAGATTACTGGAGTTGTACAATTTAAGGGTATTACAAAAGCTAAGCGAGTAATTGCTGTAGTAGATCAATACGGTAAAACTTTCGATCATTTAGTACCTATGACAAAACGTCTGTTGGTACGTGATGGAGATACCGTTGAAGCTGGTGAAAGTTTATGTGATGGATCTGAAAGCCCACATGATATTCTTGCTATTAGAGGCGAGCATGCGTTACAAACATACTTGATGGATGAAATTCAAAAGGTTTATAGACAACAAGGTGTAAGTATAAATGACAAGCACATTGGTATAATCGTTAGACAGATGCTTCGAAAGGTAGAAATTGTAGCTGTTGGTGATACGAGATTTATCTTTGGACAGCAAGTTGATAAATATAAGTTCCACGAGGAAAATACACGTGTTATTGCAGAAGGTGGACAACCTGCGATTGCACGACCAATGTTCCAAGGTATTACTAAGGCGGCGCTAAATATTGATTCGTTTATTTCTGCTGCATCTTTCCAAGAAACTACAAAGGTTCTTACAAATGCTGCAATAGCAGGAGCTGTTGATAATCTTAGAGGTCTAAAGGAAAATGTTGCGATTGGACACTTGATTCCAGCTGGAACAGGTATCAAAAATTATAAAAACATAAAGCTTTTTGATGAAAACGCTGCTGACCTTGATATACAAATGGAAGAAATTCTTGAGAGACGAAAGATTGAAAAAGAAATGGAATCTCAAATGGAAGAAGCTTTGTATGAAAGCGAAAGCGATGATGACTAGGTAATTACGAATTACGAATGCCTAATTACGAATTAAAGTAATTGGGCTGAAGTGCAGGGAGTTTAGCCTTCCTGTATTTCATAAGTGTGCCAGGGATTTTTCAAATTTCAATTGGCGCACTATTGTCTAGTATTACTTATCTAAAATTAGAAAGTTTTCGTACGTTTAATAATAAAAAGCGTGCCGGAAAAAGATGGGTTTTAGGGAAGAAAAAACCGTGCTTCGCAATTAAGGGTTTTGTCTTCCCTAATAAAACGTTTTATAAGAAAAAAAGAATTTATGAGTCTGAAACGGACTGTTAAGGCAAATTAAATTTGAAAGGTTAAAAATAATTGACATGTTTGATACATGAGTGTTAAGTTTGTTTCAAACGTGAGCAATGTTTCAATCTGTATTGACAGTATGGCAAGAAATTTGTTATACTATTTACCCAATGGTAATTTCGACCGGAGTGCTGGCCGGTTAAAAAATAGGAGAAAAGGCACATGCCTACAATTAACCAATTAATTAGACAAGGAAGAAAGTCAGCTGCGAATCGG